>JALGZU010000054.1 GCA_025774735.1 candidate division LCP-89 bacterium
AGCCTGACCAAGGTATACGGGCTGGGAGACCTGCGCATGGGGTGGGGTGTAGGACCGGAAGAACTGGTCTGGGAATGCTGGCGGATCAATAACGTGTTGGGCGTCCACCCCCCGGACATTCCCGATCATATCGCCCTGGAACTCTTCGAAAACGGCGGCCTCGAGCGTATCGGAGCCTGGGCACGCAACCGCGCCCGGCAGAACCTCGAACAGGTGGAGCGGTTCATCCAGGAGCATCCCCGGTTGAGTTGGGTTAAGCCCGATGGCGGCATCATCGCCTGGGTTCGCTTGAATGACGCCGATGACGCCACCCCGTTCATAAGGCTTCTGCACGATAAATATAGCACCGCAATCATCCCCGGGAGTCACTTCGGCGTCTCCAACGGCTTCCGGCTCGGCTTCGGTATTGCTTCCACCGACCTTGCCGAAGGCCTCCGTAGAATGGATCTGGCGTTGGCCGAAATGACGACGTA
Organism: candidate division LCP-89 bacterium; assembly: GCA_025774735.1. Next base: position 474 of record JALGZU010000054.1, read on the forward strand.
GAGTTTCATTATGAAGCAACAACCAGCCATCAGCGCCGGGAATTCTCCCTGTTCCCGCACGAAGATTCGTCAAATTCGCGGCACGTTATTTGTCCGCTTTTTCCATTATCTTCGCCCGGTCTACCTGCCCATGTGAGGGAAATTGAGTTCACTTCAACCATCGAGGCGTTCATGCTGATTTTAGAATCTCTGAGGATGGCGATTTCGGCTATTATGACGCATAAGCTGAGGTCCTTTCTGACCCTGCTGGGCGTTATCATAGGGGTCACAACGATCATCGGAATGATGACGGTGATCCGCGGTCTGCAGCTCCAGGTTGAAGAGCAGATGAATATGCTCACCGCCGACGTCTTCCAGGTGCAGCGGTTCGATACCAGCGTCGGTTTCGGGAGTCACCGGCGGGAACATAAACGCCCCAGGGTGACACTGGAAGAAGCTCTGGCGATTGCGGAGCACTGCCCCTCGGTGCTGCAGGTGGGGCCGGAAGTCTGGCGCTTCGGACAGTGGGTTGGGCAGGGCAAGGAGAGGACCAATCCGAACATCATGCTGGCGGGCGGCTACCCCGAATTCGCTCCCAATAACGGCTATTACCTTGACCGCGGCAGGTTCCTCACCTACGACGATGTGGAACACGCACGCAGGGTCATTGTCCTGGGCGCGGATGTGGTGAAGAAGCTGTTCCCCTTTGAAGATCCCTTGGGGAAGGAAGTTCGCCTGGAACGGGGGCGTTTCCGGGTGGTGGGATTACTGGAAGAGCTGGGCAGCAGTTTCGGGCAATCCAAAGACAACCTGTCGGTGATCCCGTTTTCCACCTTTCAGAAGCTCTACGGTAAGGAACGGTCGATCAATATCACCGTTAAAGCTCACTCCGCGGATGTGTTCGAACAGGCTAAGGAAGAGGTCATCGCGCTGATGAGGAACGTGCGGGGATTGCGGTCGCACGAAGACAACAATTTCGCCATCTGGTCACCGGAAAACCTGATCGACGATTTTAACCAGATGACCGTTTGGATCAAGGTCGCCGCCGTCGGCATTTGCGGTATCTCTCTGCTGGTCGCGGGGATCGGTATCATGAATATTATGCTGGTGTCGGTCACGGAGAGAACTCGCGAGATCGGCGTGCGCATGGCCATCGGCGCCAAAAAGGCTCAGATTCTGTGGCAATTCCTGGTGGAAGCGGTCATCCTGTCGGAGGTGGGCGGTGTGATCGGGGTGGTGGTGGGGGTGACGCTGCCTTTGTGGGTGGGACGGGCCTTTAACATACCTGCGGCGGTACCGTTATGGGCGATTGTTTTGGGTCTACTCTTCTGCTCGTTCGTGGGAATCGTCTTCGGCATGTGGCCGGCGGTGCGCGCTGCCCGTCTGGATCCGGTGGAAGCTCTCCGCTACGAATAACACGCCTCAGTCAGCTCCATCCGCGCTCATTCCTCTTCGTGAACCAGTTCGATGATGGTGACTTCCGGAGGTGCCAGGAAACGGATCGGCGGTCCCCAGCTCCCCGTCCCCCGGCTGACGTAAAGGTGAGAACCGTTATCCAATTCCAGGTGCCCTGCATTCACCGTGAAGAACAGGCGGGTGAGGAGGTTAAAGGGGAAAATCTGGCCCTTGTGAGTGTGTCCCGACAACTGCAGATCGAAGGGCACGGAGCCTGTTGTGTCGATAATAGGCTGGTGCTTTAACAACACGGTGAACATCTCGGCGGTTCTCGGCTTCAAGTGTCCGTGGACGTCTCCGGGATTCGTCAAACCCATCCGTGTTCCGGTCGGATCATCAACGCCGGCAATGATCAGTAATCCAGGAATCTCCACAGCTTCTCCCCGCAGAACTGTAAATCCCGCTTCTTGCAGGCACTTCAAAGATTGGTCTAATCCGGCGTAAAATTCGTGGTTACCGGTCACCGCGAACTTCCCTGCGGGCGTCTGCACTTCGCTGAGCATGGCGGAGTAATCCTCGCCATTGCAGATATCGCCATCGAGGAGATCGCCCGTACAGACGAGGATATCCGGTTTCTCTACTTCGATAATTTTGAGTACCTTCTGCAGATGAGTCTTGCCGATGGTCAGCCCCAGGTGGACGTCGGAAATCTGGGCGATCTTCAGGGATCCGGTTTCCGCTGGTATCTTACTTGACTGGATAACCAACCGCTCGGTACGCGGAGTTCTCGCCTCGAAGATGCCGTAAATGGATATCGCCAGTGCCAATAGAGCGGGGAAAACGAAGGCGAAACGAGTAGACGGCAGAAACGGCGAAACGTCGTGGCGGATGATGAGCTTCCATCCCTGGAGAACGATCTTGTAAAAGTCCACACTGAGCGCCGTGCAGAGAAACAGGAAGAGAAAACCCATCCAGATGTAGCCTGCGTAGGCCAACCAGCGCGTGGGAGTCGTGAGTCCCAGCCGCTCCAACCAGTGGATGATGACCGGTGCCAGGAGCAGTAGAGCGAGGCAGAAAATCAACAGCGCCCGCCCACCGGGTCCCGGCAGAAACGCCGCGCTCGTCTTGAGGTAGAAGTAGAGGTGCAGCGATCCGTAAACGGACAGGAACAGAATCAGAAAGAGGAGCATAGAGTTAGCCAATATCTACAGCGGTTTCGGGATAGTATAACATAAAATACCGGGACATTCAAGCATATAATCGAGATTGATCGCATCGCCCAACAGATTGTGAAAGGTTTCGTAAAATATCTTTAAATGCATTAAGGCTAAATTTTTCAATACTCAAGAGGAGGTACGTATGAAAAGAGTCATTCTGGTGCTTCTGACCGTCATGCTGACGCTAAGTTCGATGGCGTTCGGCAGCGATGAGTTTGAAATCTCCGCACAGATTCGCCAGCGTTTTGAGATGGATGGGCGGGATTTTAACGGCGATACGGGACTGGACACGTATAACCTGTTGCGCACTCGTCTCGGTTTGACCTTCCAGCCGGCCGACGACTTGAGCGCATTTATTCAGATTCAGGATTCTCGCACCTTCGGCGAAGAGGAGAATACCCTCACAGATGGCAGCGCCGATAACCTGGACCTGCACCAGGCGTATTTTTCCGTTCAAAAGATCTTTGACCTGCCCCTCGACGCGAAAATTGGACGGATGGAAGTTATTTACGGGCCTCAGCGGTTTATGGGAGCGGTCGGCTGGCACAACATCGGCCGGAGTTTCGACGGGGTGATTTTCAAACTGAAGCTACAGCATTTTTCCGTCGACGTGTTCAACCTGAAGGAAGTCGAGATGGGCGAAACCGGTGACAACGGAGATAAAAATGTCTTCGGTGCCTACGCCGATTTCGATTTGATCGAAGACCAGACCACGCAGGCGTTTTTAATCTGGCAGCAGCTGCGTCCCACCGAGCAGCTCGATCGCTACACGGCGGGACTATACGCCAAGGGCATGATTGGCAGCTTCTACCATGAAACAGAATTCGCCTTCCAGGGAGGGACGATTAACGATACTGATGTGGCAGCCTACATGTTCGCTCTGAACCTGGGCTACAAGTTCGCCGATGTGAATTTCAAACCGGATGTCGCCTTCGGTGTCGATTACCTGAGCGGAGATGATGACCTGGCTGATGACAGCTACAAGGTCTTCGACACCCTTTACGCCACCAACCATAAGTACTACGGCTACATGGATTATTTCCTGAATATCCCGGCCGACACCTACGGTCTGGGACTGATGGACATCCACGGAAAGCTTTCAACCACCCTGTCCAAGACGCTCTGGCTCAAAGCCGCCTATCACTTCTTCAGCGCCAACCAGGATTATACCCTGATCGATGGCTCCACCGAGAAAAGCTTCGGCAGTGAAATCGACCTGACCCTGATTCACAAGTACAACAAACACCTCTCCTTCACTCTCGGTGCGTCCTTCTTCATGCCCGGAGAGATCTTCGAGGAAGAGCGGGGTGAAGATACGTCTAATTGGTACTATTTGATGACTGTGCTGACGATTTAAACGCTTAACGACAATCCCAATAGTAAAACCCCGGCCTGATGACCGGGGTTTTGTTATGTCCGATTCAACTGTCAGAAGACCTACTCCAGCTCCTTCAACCGTTCCTCAGCCTGAGACGCCTCCGGGGTGGCCGGATGGTTCTGGATCAAAGCTCGTAAGGTTATCTTGGCTTCGTCGATCTGCTTGAGGGTGATCTGGCACAGGCCCACTTTGAACAGCGCCGCCGGCACCTTGTTGCCCCGGGGATACTTCTCGTGAACCTGCTTGAATATGTCGATTGCCTTCTCGTAGTTATGTTCGACATACTCTGTTTCGCCCAGCCAGTAGAGGGCGTTGTCGGCCAGTTCCGTGTCCGGGTAGAGCCTCAAGTACTCGGCGAATCCGCCCTTGGCCAGATCGTAATTACCCCGGGTCAGATCGTGATAGGCTTGATCATAGAGCTGACGCAGTTCAGGTGGAGCGATGACGACAGAATCCGCCGAGTCCGCCAGGGCGGGTTCTGCGACGCTGTACTTCATCTCGTCCACGCGCTGAGCAACGCCCGTCAGGCGCTGGGAGAGGTCGTTGATCTGGGCGGAGAGCATCAGCGACTGCCCCTCATAATCGTCCATACGGCTGCCCATGTACGCCTTGAATTGACGCATGTCGGATTGGGTCACCATCTCTTCTACAAGCCGGTCCTGCCGGATCTGCAGGCCTTCCACCTGCATGCGCAGGTTCTGCAGGTTCAGGTTGACGGTGTCGAGTTTGGCCCGGATGTAGTCGGAGTTCTCCTGGAAACTCAGGATTTCACTCCTTGTGGCACATCCGGAGAAAACCAGACCGATGCCGAAAACCAGCAAGTATAACAGGGGAAATTCGGATCCATTAAAAGCGGATCCGAATTTCCTGTATTTCTTCACATTCAGTTTCACTTGATGACCAGAACGGCCCGGCGATTTTTAGACCAGGCGTCTTCGTTGCTGCCCATTACCGCAGGTCTCTCTTCGCCGTAGCTGACAGTGGTGAAACGTGTCGCGTCGAGCCCGTACTTGATGAAAAAGTCTTTCACCGTGTTGGCACGCCGTTCTCCCAGAGCGAGGTTGTATTCGTCTGTGCCGCGTTCGTCGCAATGCCCTTCAATCAAGACTTTCCAGCCGTCGTACGTCTGGAGAACGCCGGCGTTGAACTCGGCGGCAGTCTGTGCATCCGAACGCAGGTTGTACTTGTCGAAGTCAAAATAGATGACCTGCAGACTGGCTTTGGCAGCCTGTTCAGCTTCCATCCGGGCTTTCTCCGCCGCTTCGAGAGCTGCCTTTTCAGCCGCAGCGCGCTCAGCAGCCATACGTGCCTCCGCCGCCTGGATGCTGTCCAGACGTGCCTGTTCCAGTTCCTCTGCTGTCGGTCCCGGGGGTTCCACGACCGGCTCGGGTTTCTTGGCACAGCCAACTACCAGCAGGCCTACTAACAGCAGCAGTCCCGCCCAAACCAGGATTCGGGTAGATTTTTTGTTACTCATGGGTTGCCCTTTCTATAAAGTTGTGGGTTGCATATTTCTAGGGATTCTCAATATCAAGGCTGCCGGTCGATACTCTCACCTCATCCCCCTTCTCCAGAATCGGCGACCAGGTGGGATTCGAACAGGACATCCAGAGGCTCGAAACCCTCTCGACATTACGACCGAACACATCCATAACGTAAATTTGTTTCAATCCCAGCCGGTTCGAAGTGAAGGCGATCCGCAGCCCGTCGGGCGACCAGCAGGGATCCAGGTTATCTCCCGGGCCTTCGGTCAGCTTGACGTGGTTGTTGCCCTGCGGATCCGTGACGTAGATCTGAAAGCCGTCATCTCCGCGGCGCACATAAGCGACCAGGTCTCCCTTCGGCGACCAGGCGGGCGAATCGTTATAATTGCCCTCCGTCGTGAGACGCCTCTGATTCGTTCCGCTCGCATCCATCACAAAGACCTGCGGTCTGCCCAACCGATCCGATGTGAACGCGATCTGGTGACCGGTCGGCGACCAGCTCGGCGACGTCTCAATCGCCCAGCTGTAGGTCAGGCGTTTTAACTGGCTCCCATCCACGTTGCGAACGTAGATTTCCGAGTTGCCGTCCACGGACGAACTGTAGGCGATCCACTGGCCGTTTCGGGACCAGTCCGGAGCCTGATCGACGCCGGGCCAATTGACGAACGGCACGTAGGTTTCATCCTCCAGGTTCATGACGTAAATATCCGCCTGATCCTGGAGAAAACTGGTATAGGCGATCTGCAATCCATCCGGCGACCAGGCCGGTGACAGGATCGTGTTCTCTTGTGCCGTGTGTTTGCGTAAGTCGAAGCCGTCGAAGGTTGTCGAATAGATCTCTTTGGCGCCGTTCGCCTGGCCGATGAAGGCGATGCGGGTCTGCATCACAGACGGCTCCCCGGTTAGTTGCCGGATCACGTCCGCCGAAATCCGGTGCGCCGCGGCGCGCGCCTGCTCTTCGCCGTATTCGTAGTTAGATGACCAGAAAGGCTCCGCTCCGAACTGCCCGGCAAGCTGCATGCGAGTCAGGAAGCTTTCCCCTGCCGATTGAAATTCGCCCTCGAAGTACGTCGTCGCCTCCCGCGGCGATCCCTCTGCCGTGGTGTCCACAGGGAAACTGGGCAAGCGTAGGTTGAAAAGGCCGCACAGGGTTAGATCGCGCACCAGGACTCCTTCGAGGGTGTCGAGGGCACTACTGGTAGTGCTGTCACTTACTACCATCCCCAAGTAATGCAGCGGCACCCGGTTGGACAGCGCAACCCGGCTGCTCAGAAACACTTCCCATAACCGCGCCGATCCGGAAGAGGTTGAATCCTCCTGAGCCGGGGCCGGCTCGAGATTCCCCCATATCATAATGCAAAGAACGAGGCTTAAGAGTCGGCTAGTCCGATGCCACAAATTCAAAGTGAACCCCCAATTGATCCGTGCTGAACGCTGGCGGCAGCGCCGGGAGAGGATTGGATCGCATCACCGCCCGCTGCGCTTCCTGGTCGAACAGGAAATGGCCCGATTTCCGCTCCAGCTTGACGCCGGAGATTTTGCCATTGCGATCGATCAGAAAATAGACGACGGCTTTTAATCCCTGCACATCTCTCCGGTTGATTACCGGCTTGAAGTTGGATAGAATCTTGATCTGAATGTTGCTTAAATAATAGGGATATGGAAAATGAACGCCGTCTAAATTGACATTCTCGAGCCCTCCCCCGCTTTTGGACTCGGCCGCCGTCTCGGCTGGTTTCTCCTGCGATTTCGCCGTGCTTTTGACCGCAGGTTCCTTTTTAGCTGGCTCTGTTTTTACCTTCTCTTGCGGTTTTGGTTTCGGTTTTTTCTGGGCCGAAGGTTTCGGCTTCTCCGGCTCCGCAGTGACCGGACCGGGCTTCTTGGCAGCCGCGACCAGCCGGACCGGCTGATAACGCAACACCGGTACACGGGGTGACAGCGGCATTTGTGCCAGCATTAGCACCAGACCGATGACGGCCAGGTGCAGGATGCCCGAGGCAATGTAGGCGTTGCGGACCGCCATAACCTACCTCGGTTTAGCCGGTTCCGTGACGAGACCGACGTCTAGGGCGCCTGATGAGCGCAGGACGTCCAGGATAGAGACGATCTCTTGATAAGGCAGTTCGCCATCGGCGCGCACGAAGACCGGGCGCGGATTATTGGGCGAATAGATCTGTTTGAAAGCGCTCTCGAAATCCGTCTTGGTTACCTGGCTGGCATCGATGAAATAGATCCCGTTCTGGCCCAGGATTACTTCGATCCCCTCCTGCGACCGGGGCTGAGCCCGGGTCGCCGCGGGCAGATTGACGTCATAAACGCTCTTCAGCATCGGCGCACTGATCATGAAGATGATCAACAGCACCAGGAAAACGTCGACCAGCGGCGTCACGTTGATTTCGGCCATGCGGGATTGTTCGAACTGCACAGCTTTCATCCCATCATCCCTCCGGATGACCGTTCCACGTCGCTCAGAGGTGATCCGTATTCAGCTTGCCTTGTTCTCTCCGCCAAAAGGAGGTCAGTGGAGAATTCCTCTATTGAGCGGGATTCGTCCTTCAGATTGCCGAGAAAATAGTTGTAGGCGATCACCGCGGGGATGGCGGCGGCCAGACCTGCGGCGGTGGCGATCAGGGCTTCAGCGATGCCGGGCGCCACGACCGCCAGCGACGTCGAACCCCAGGTTCCGATGTTCAAGAAGGATCGCATGACCCCCCAGACAGTACCGAACAGCCCAATGAAGGGGCTGGCGGATCCAATCGATGCCAGGATGCCTAACCGGCTCTCCAATCTGGCCAGTTGCGCGGCCCCCTGCTTCTGCAGAAGGCGCGTCAGAGCGTCTTCGTCGCTCGCTGTCCGGCGAACGGAAAAGTAGTCGAGAAAGATCTGGTGATATACTCGTGCAAGTGCGGCGTGGGGGTGGCGGTCGAGGATCTTCCTCAAATCTTCCGGATGAAACCGTCCCCAGTTTACTTTGGACAGATAGCGACGGGCCCGCCGCCCACGGGAAAACACCCAGAGTTTCTCTATGATAATCCCCCAGGTGATCACCGAAAGTGCCAGCAGTAATACCAGGACACCCTTCGCCAGCCCGGATGATGAGCGGACGAGGTTGACCAGATCTAATGTGAAGTTGTCCATGCCTTGGTGTCAGGATGCGCGCCGGATTTTATCGGGCGCGCCGTATTAAATGCAATTCGGTACGAATTCTGAATATAAACGAAGTTACCTTAAAAGGCAAGAGAATTCTGTAGTTCTCCTTAAGTCGGTTTTTTACAAAGGTTACATTCTAGATGTGGTCGGATTGATGTAGAGCACCGCCGTTGCTGTCGGGGTAGTGCTCAGGCTCAAGGTCGGCGGTCAGCCAATCTCGAGCTCCACGGTCAGGATGGTCTCCAGTGCTTCGTCCCGGATGGGCACCCTCTCTACGATGCCTTCCGGATTGCAAATCAAGCTGCGGCCCTGCAGCCGATGCCCCATCAGGTGGCCCACACCGCAGGCCTTGACGATGTGTGCACCGGTGATAGCAGCCCCTTCGATGAAAATTTCCCTGTCGCGGCGCTCTTTTTCCGCCGCCGTGTCGCCGGGGAGATAAGGACTGGTGGTGGGCACGGCGATGACGTCCGGTTTCAGTTCGGAGAGTGAGAGAAAGGCTTCCGGGAAGAGCACGTCGGCGCAGATCAGGATCGCCAGGCGGATACCCCGCACCTCGAAGAGGGTGTAGCTGTCCCCGGGGAAAATGCCCAGATCACGTTCGTGCCGGGTAGGATGAGCTTTACGGTAAACACCTGCATAGCGCCCCGAATCGAAGACGTGGCAGGCGTTATAGTAGCGAAAGCCCTCCTGCTCGATTAAGCTTCCCCCCACGACGATGCCGACCAGGTGCTCCGAATAGGCTTTCAGTGTTTGTAGAATCGTGGCGCGGTGACCCACGCACTCTACCTGGTTTCGGACTCGATCCGGAATGAAGAAGTATTCCGGCAGACAGATCAGATCCACGCCGGACGCCTTCAACCGGTCCAGTTCGCCTGATGAGATCGAGCTGCCGATTCTTCGCTGCAAGGCGGCGACTTTTAGCTTTCGGCTCACGGAGAGGAGTCTCCTTTTGAAAGCTCCGCGCTGTTATTAGACAGGAAAGCCCGTTTGAAACTATCCGCCACGCGAACCGGTTGCCGGGTTTCCCGGTCGAGGAACACGGCCACGAATTTCCCTCGGCTGACCAGGTCTCCGTCGGGAATTTTGCGAATCTCCTGGCGTAGCGTCACCGACGATTCCCCCACCTCCTCTATGACGCCACCGATTTCGATTCGGTCATGAGTGGTGATCGGCAGGAAATAATCCACCTCCGCTCGGGCGATGACGAAAAAATACCCCTCAGCCATCAGAGACGCGAATGAGAGCCCCTGTTGCTCAAGGTATTCCACCCTCGCCTGCTCGTAGTAATTCAGAAAGACGGCGTGGTTCACATGCCCGAATCCGTCCAGCTCGTAGGAACGGACTTTCAAATCACAGGTCAGCGTCTTCTTCATAGGGGTACTGGTTCGATGGTACCTCAGCGCTTCTGGTTGTCGGGTCTACCCGGAGTTCCTAATTAACGGAGCATACTGAGTGGACTGCCAGGAAGGTTATTTCACTCCTTCTCAACAGCCCGCAAGGCATTCAAGACCTTGTCCGGGGTGATGGGCAGGGAGCGGATCCGCACGCCGGTGGCCTGATAGAGAGCGTTGGCGATCGCCGCGGCTGTGGGTACCATGGTCATCTCACCCATGCCCTTGGCTCCGAAGGGACCGGCGGGATCGTCCGTCTCCACGAAAATGGGCACGACCTCCGGCATATCCATGGTGGTCATGATCTTGTAATCGGTGAAGTTTGGATTGAGCATGCGGCCAGAGTCCAGTTGAATCTGCTCACTCAAAGCATACCCCAGGCCCATCGCCACACCGCCCTGAACCTGGCCTTCCGCACCGATGGGATTGATCACCTTGCCGATGTCGTGAGCTGCCGCCACCTTCTTCACCTTGATCTTGCCGGTATCACGATCTACCTCAATCTCCACGGCGTGGGCGCCGAATCCGTAGGTTGCCGAGATGTTCCCCCGCCAATCCTTATCCTGATGCGCCGTCGGAGGATCGTAGTAATGCTCTCCCACCACCACATGTCCCCCCTGGCGGAAATGCAGAGAGCGCACTGCCTTTCCCAGCGACAGACTTTTGTCAGGATCTCCGCCCGCTGTGATTTTCCCGTCTTTAATGGTTAATTCCGAACTCTTTGACTTCAGCATCTCGGCAGCAACCGCTAAAATCTGATCTTTGGCCTTCTTGGCCGCAGCGCGGGCTGCGTTGCCGGCGATAAAAGTCGTCCGCGAGGCGTGCACTCCGACGTCCCAGGGGCGTATGTCCGTATCCGTTTTGACTACTTCAACCCATTCCAGCGGCACCCCCAGTTCTTCAGCCACGATCTGGGTCAGGATGGTGTCGGATCCCTGCCCGATTTCGGTCGATCCGCTGACAATGGAGACCTTGCCGAAGTCGTTGACCTTGACGATCACGCCGCAGCCGTCCGAAGGGTAGATGCGGGCCCCGCCGCCGACATGAATAACGCTGGCGATGCCAACGCCGCTGGCTGTGTTCTTCTTCCCGGAGTGCTTTTTCCAGTTGACCTCCGCAGCGGCCTTTTCCAGGCACTCCGGCAAGCCGCAGGTGGTGATCTGCATCCCCACCGGGTTAGTCTCGTTGGGTTGGTTTGAATTGAGCAGACGGAAGTCCAGAGAATCCATGCCGCACATCTCGGCCAGCTCCTCCATCTGTTGTTCGATGGCGAAGGTCAGTTCGGGATTGCCGAAGCCGCGCATGGCGCCGCCGTAAGGATTATTGGTATAGATGATGCGGCAGTAAAAGTGGACGTTGGGCACGCGGTAAAGGGCCGAGGTTGTCTGCATCGAAACCAGCGGCGTGACCGCTCCCCAGGAATTGTACGCTCCGTTGTCCGACCAGATGTCGGCGACACGAAACGTCAGGTGGCCGTCTTTCGTACAGCCGGTCTTGACGTCCATTACCATAGGGCTGCGCACCGGACTGTATAAAAACTCGTCGCTTCGGTCATATTCGACTTTAACCGGTCGCCCGCCCTTCTTGGCCAGCAGTGCAGCAATGACTTCGTAAGGGTAGAGGTCCAGTTTCGACCCGAATCCGCCGCCGATATAGGGCTGGATGACCCGGAC
>JALGZU010000393.1 GCA_025774735.1 candidate division LCP-89 bacterium
CTCATACGGCTCCCCCCGTATCGTAAGTGTCAGCCCCAAACTTGAATCCACACTTATAAATGCTGATTTAAGTTTGGAAAAATAAATATCGAAGGCGATGCATTATATTTACATACATCCAATAATAATTTATTCCATATTCGTGCGTTCCTTTGTGCCTTACGTCACATTCTGTGGAAATTTTCCTTCAATGAACACAGCGCATTGATGGAATAATTCGTTGCATTTCAGGATGCCTATGCCGAAATTAGTAGGCGTTTTCTGAGCCAGGAGTAGTAATCTTATCAATGAAGGGAGAATCGCTTGGTTGTCGTATATCAAAGAGTCTCGCACGCCGAAGTGCGCGTAGATCAAAATGCCGTCTCCAGAATCGGCCGCGGAGCTCTGCTTCTAGTGGGCATCGAAATCCGTGACGACAGCGCCGCCCTGCGCTGGATGGCCTCAAAAGTGGCCGGATTGCGCGTCCACGACGACGGAGAGGGCAAACTGAACTTGTCGCTGAAGGATATTTCGGGCGAAGTGCTGGCGGTGTCGCAGTTCACCCTGCTGGGGGATTGCCGCAAGGGCAAGCGGCCTTCCTACATCAAGGCGGCCCCGCCGGACGTAGCTGAACCGCTGTTCATGCGTTTCGTGGAGTTCTTACGAGAGGAGGGAATACCCGTTCAGGTCGGGGCTTTTGGCGAGCACATGGAAGTGGAGCTGACCAACGATGGGCCGGTGACGTTGGTGATAGAATATCCTCAACGCCCATAAAAATGCGCTGAGTTAAGAAACTCAACGCCGCTGGAATAAAGCTGCCTCACTAATTCCCAGTTATAAATTTTGCATTTAAATAATAAGAAGAAATTGGCTAATTTCTTCTCTTTCTCTCCCTGAGCCATCCCACTAACGGCGGTACCCAGCACAGATTCGCCGCCATCGTCTCCAGGGCTGTGTACGTCTGAGTCGTCGGACTGAAGCCCAGCAGGCGCGCAACAAGCAATCCCACCGGTACGAGTAGCAGAATCGAAAGGCTGGCCATCATGACCGGATTGCGGAGATAGGCTCTACTCGTCCTCGACCAGGTCCCTTCCCGTTTTTTAATGAACATGAATCCGGCGACATTGCCTCCGAACTGGTCGCTCAGGGCGTAAAAATAGGGGATGTAAAATCCCTCGATGCCGTAGACGTTTACCCCGGCCAACCGGCTGCCCCAATCGATAATCCAGGGGACCGCCATACCAAACAGCTTCCCCCAGCCGTAAGCTTCGGCCATGGATCCGGCTGCCTTGCGCAGCCGTTGCCGCAGGGCGAAGAAACCTTCGAAAATGCTCTCCCCTTCCCCCGATATCGTGCGCACGATCCACTGACCGATGGGGCTGCGCTGGAAACCGAACTGATCCAATACGACGCCCAGGATCAACCCGCCTAAAAATCCCGCGCCGGTGAACTTGATCAGTTCCCCGAACTCCTCGCCTTCGGGTTCCTCCGGAATTGACTCTGCTCTTTCACGGCCTCGGTCTTCAGTCACGCTTCAAATCCCCTCTGACAGATCTACGCGTTCCTGGTTTGCTAAACCGTACTTCCGTATTCAAACAATCCACCTGCCTGGTAGATGTCCATCTGCACGGAGGAGAACGGCTTCGCCTTCAGGTCGATACCCTTCGCAACACACTTGATATTCCCCGTCTTGAGGTCAACTTCCACCTCATCGCCGGAGGCTAATCCCGAACCGGTCAAGCCGGGACATTCCAGCAGCGCCACTCCCGCGTTGATGGCGTTACGCTTGTAAATGGCGCCGAACGATTCCCCGATGATGACTGGAACGCCCAGAGCCGTGAAGCAGTCCACCGCCTGCTGCCGCGACGATCCCGAGCCGAAATTCTGTCCCACCATTAGGAGGTCTCCGGCCCTGGCTTTCTGAGGAAAGTCTGTCCAACCGTCCAGGTTGCCGAAGGTGTACGGCCCCATTTCCTCCAGTTGGGTGATATGCAGATGCTTGTTGTGAAAGATCATGTCCGTGTCGATGTTATCCTTATCGACCAGCCAGATGCGGCCTTTGAGTTTGGTGGGTTTGAATGACATAATGGGCTCCAAATTTGAAGGGGCGGCCATCAAACCGCCCCTATTGGGATTTAGATTTGCTCTCGGACGGCCAAAAGACCCCGATGATAAGCGTTAAAACAATCCAGCGAAGTTCGTCGGCGCCGCCTGCACCACGTCCAACAGGTGCACCAGCGTGGCGTTCATCAACTTCAGCACGGGATGCGGCCAAATACCCAGGAATATTATTATGGCTGCCAGCGGCACCAGCGTGAAGAGCTCACGACCGTTGATTTCGGGGAGTTTCTTCTTCAGTTCTTCGATGGATAGCCCCTTAAGGGCCGGATCCTTCGGCTCACCGAAGAACATCCGCTGCAGGGTCCACAACACGTAGGCCGCCGTGACGATGATGCCACCTAAGGCGATGATGGTATGTACGGGCCAGACCGGAAAGGATCCCAGGAAAACCATCACTTCGGAGATGAAAGCCGACAATCCGGGCAGCCCCAGCGCGCCGAAGAAGGCCACGGCGCTGATCCCCAGATACTTGGGCATGATGTTGCCCAATCCGCCGAAGCGGGCGATTTCACGGTGGTGGGCGCGGTCGTAGATGACGCCCACCAAAAGGAATAGCATGGCCGTGATGGTACCGTGGTTGAACATCTGGAAGACGGCTCCGTTGATGCCCGCCGCCGTCATGGCGGCCATACCCAGCATCACGTAGCCCATGTGGCTGATGGAACTGTACGCCACAAGTTTCTTTAAATCCTTCTGCGCCATGGCGCAGAAGGCTCCATAGATGATGTTGATCACCCCCATCAGCGCGATGAACCAGAGGAAATGCCGGGTGGCGTCGGGCAGGATCGGGTAGGAGATCCGCAGGAGGCCGTAGGTTCCCATCTTCAGCAGGATGCCGGCTAGAATCACGGAGATAGCCGTGGGCGCTTCCACGTGAGCGTCGGGCAACCAGGTGTGAAACGGGAAAACCGGTACCTTGATGGCGAAGCCGATGTAGAGTCCGAACCAGAGTAGCGCCCGGATGTTGGACAGGTTCATCCAGGCCGAATGGTTGGACTGGTCCATCATGTGCAGCATATTGAAAGTGTTGGCGCCCGTCACC
>JALGZU010000394.1 GCA_025774735.1 candidate division LCP-89 bacterium
TAGGTCCTATACAGAACTTTGCCATGCCTCCTCTAACGTCTGTCAACAGAGACCGCACGCTGACGATCCCCGCTGGTGCGCCTGCCGGGAATTACTCGCTGAACGGTTACTTCGGCGTTTATAGTCCTCCAACTCACACCATTTACGCCGAATCTCACTTCACGTTTAACAAGACAGCTGATGGTGATGGCGAACCTGTTCTGGAAGAATGGTTTGTCGATACAGGTGAGCCATTCATTACTGAAGCAGGTTGGGATGGAGTACCGGTGGAATACTCGCTGTACCATAATTTCCCCAATCCCTTTAATCCGGTAACCACCATCAGCTTTGGTTTGCCAGAAGCGGGACTCGTTAAGCTTGCTGTCTATGATCTGCAGGGACGCGAGGTTGCGGTTCTGGTGGACAATCATTGCCATGCAGGTATCCAGGAAGTGACCTTCGATGCCTCAAACTTCGCATCCGGCGTTTACCTGTACCGCCTGGAGGCGGGTGATTTCCATGCCTCCGGGAAGATGGTGCTGATGAAGTGACGACGGCACTTTTTCCGCAAGGAGCTGCGCGACTTTGCGCTGGTTTTAAAGCGTAATCAAAAGGGCGGACCCGTGTGTCTGCCCTTTTTTTTTTGAGCGTCAGGTTTCCACTTCGTTCAAGACCGCTAAGGGCAAGGCATGGCGCAACGGAAACAAGGAATGAAGGGAAAGTAAAAGGGGATACAAATCGGAGTTCTATTAGCTTCTCTGGATTCCTGCGTCCGCAGGTCCGTAGGACTCCTATGGAGAATGACAGTGACTGGGAAAATAATCTCCCTCGGTCACCCTTTAAAAAAGGGGGAAATTTTCCCTCGAAAAAATATACCCCTTGACATTTCAGAAATTCTTGTGTATATTGAAGTATATTCATCTTTCGTGGAGGTCAAAGTGAAACGGTTGTTCCCACCATTCCTCCTCCTGATTTTCTTCTCCTTCAACTCCATTGACGCTGACACCATCACCGTTTCCGGGGATGTCTCCGGCACCTGGTCGGCGGATACGGTGCTGGTAACGGGAGAAGCGCTGGTGCCACCCGGAGCGGTTTTGGAAATCCTGCCCGGCGTGGAGGTGCTGTTCACGGTCTACTGCAAACTGATCGTGCAGGAAAACTCCACCCTTATGGCGGTCGGCACTGAATTAGAACCCATACGCTTCGACGCCTACTATGCCAGCAACTGGTGGCAAGGTATCCGCTTCACGTTAGCCAACGACACCTCTCGGTTGGAACATTGCATCATCAAGCGGGGTTGGGCGTCCGGTACGGTAGAGAACATGGGAGGCGGTCTTCAGCTCATCACCTCCAGCCCAACAATCTACAATTCCATCATCGACAGCTGCAAGGCGGATTTATATGGCGGCGGGATTTACGGCTACCACTCCAACGCCGCCATTGATAACTGCATCATCAGCCACAATTTCGGCAGTTACGGTGCAGGCGCCATGTTCTTCATTTATAATTCCGCTCCTTCCATCACCAACAATGAGATTTCATCCAACTCGTCTAATGGTTGGTGCGGAGGGATCAGGTGTTCCAATTCCAATTCTACCATAACGAACAATACTATCAGCTGGAATACAGCCAACGATGATGCCGGAGGAATCTATTTCCATTATTCAGATGGAATTTTATCGGGAAATATAATCAGTAATAATTCTTCTGGAGACCGTGGTGGTGGAATTTTCTGCTATCATTCAAGTCTTTCCATCTTGAATAATAACATTATTAGTAATTATTCTGCTGACGATGGTGGCGGAATAAATGTTGAAATCGGCTCTTCGCCCATAATTACTGGAAACGTAATAAGCAATAACACATCGAATGATATGGGTGGTGGGATATGCAGTTTTTCCACACCAGCTCTGATCGGTGAAAATCTCATAATCGGTAATTCGTCCGGTAACAACGGTGGTGGGATTTACTGCTCTAGCCCAAACAACATCATCTCCGGAAATTTCATTTCCGGAAACACGGCCGGAATGAGCGGCTACGGAGGAGGATTGTATCTTTCGGATTCATACCAGGTTGTCACAGACAATATGTTTGCCTATAATTTCGCAGCCAACGGTGGTGGAATTTATGCGGTCGTTGATTTTAATGTTAACATAAAAGGAAATTCCGTCGCCTACAATAGTGCCTTGGGACAATGTGGCGGAGCTTATCTGATCGGTACCCGTGGAGCTTTCAATAAGAATACTATCCGAGATAACAATAGCACCACTGGCGGAGGATTACATATCCAAAGCGGATCATTCACTTTGACCAGTCTTATCGTGCGTGGAAACTCAACATTCCAAATCACCGGAGTTACTCAAACAGTAACCTATTCCAACATCGAGGGTGACTATCCCGGCACCGGCAATATCGACGCCGATCCGCTCTTTGCCACGGTTGCCCAGCCTTTCTCAGAAATCCTCTGGGGATCGCCCTGCATCGACAGCGGCAATCCCGATCCCATGTTCTTCGATCATGACACCACCCGCTCGGACATGGGGGCCTGCTTCTACGATCAGAGCAAGCCCGTCCGCATGCTGGCCACACCTTACGACGCGCCCAATCTCATCCCCGCCGAGGGCGGCAGTTTCAACCTTAAGCTCACCCTGTCGAACCATACCGCCTCCCAGCAGCCCACGGTGATCTATTGCGACATCACCTTGCCCGGAGGAGGCACTTACAGCCCGGTTATCGGCCCCATAAACTACACCGCGGCTCCCAACAGCAACATCAGCCGGATCCGCACACAAAATGTACCAGCCATGGCACCGATGGGCGTCTATCATTTCAACGCCTATGCAGTGATCGGAGCGGATACGTCCAAGAGCAGCTTTATGTTCGGCAAGCTGGGCGTTTCAGATGGTGATGGTACTGCGGATTGGAGCAACCGCGGTGATCCCTTTGAAGGGCCTGTCAGTTACACGAACCTGATCGCAAATCAGCCTTTGCAGTTTTCGCTGGTACAAGCCTTCCCCAATCCGTTCAATCCGGTGACGACGATACAGTTCAGTCTGCCGGAGGCGTGCAGGGTGAGGTTGGAGGTGTTTGATATCAGCGGGCGATCACAAGGATCGCCCCTACAAGGCTGGCGTGAAGCGGGGGATCACGAGGGAACTGGCGTCGGGCGTGTACCTGTACCGCCTGGAAGCGGGGCAGTTTACGGCATCAGGGAAGATGGTGTTGATGAAGTGACGACGTCACTTTTTCCTCAAAGTGCTTCGCGACTTTGCACAGCTAATAAAGCGTAATCAAAAGGGCGTCCCGGTGGATCGGGACGCCTTCTTGATTGGGCCAATAGGGCCTTTTATATGAAACCGCATCTGAGGAGGAAGATGCCGATAGGATCTACTTGAAGGTAACCTTTTTAACGTCCTCCCAGTCGATGTACTCCTCGTCGTTGTCGTCTGAAAAGACCAGGATGCCGTCGTTTTTATTGCTGACGTCCTGGGAGTCTTCCAGCCGCAGTTCTTCGCCGTTGGTCAGTTTGACGATGCTCGCGTGGCGTCCCTTGCGGGTGATGGACTCGATGTTACCGAAGGGAATGTAGAATTCCATCTCGTCGATGTCGCCGTTGAGGATTTCGAAGCCTTCGCTCTCATCCAGGTCGAAGACGATCTTGCCTTTGTACTCGTCGCCGTCCTCGGTCTCTACCGTGCCTTCCAGCCGTTTGGCGGGTTTGTAGGAGTCATAGGGTTTCCCTGAGTCATCAGCGTCCTCGTAGATGATCTCTTTAAACTCATCCCACTGGACTTCGATCTTGCCGTAACGGTCATCGTGAACGTAGATTCCCCGGTTGCTGCTGTTGACGTCGTTCGACCCGCGCAGGTCGAATTCACGGCCGTCCTTCAGGGTGACCCGGCAGGCGCGGCTGCTCAACCGCTTGATCGAGCGGATGTTGCCGAATTCAATCTCCATGTCTCCCTCATCCGCGTCGCCGTCGAGGACGTCCGTTGAGATGCACTCTTCCGCATCCCACATAATGAATCCCTTGAAATCCATTTCGTAGGTTTTGACCGTGCCGCGCAGACGGTAGCCGGGCGTCTTGGCCTTCTTGGGCGTCGGCATGAATTCGATCTTGCGGATGTCCTTCCATTTCATATTGACCTTGCCCAGATTTTCATCCAGCATGCGCACGGAAATGTTGATGTCACCGCTGCCGGTGAGATCGTATTCCGATCCGTTCTTCATGTTGACGATGGTTCGCCCGCTGCGTTTCGGCCTGATCGATTCGATGTTGCCGAAGCGGCTGATGAAGAGGTGTTCGGATGCCAGGTCGGTGTCTAAAGGGATGCCGAGGATGATGATCTGTCTCCCCTTGTGTTCCTTCCTCCGCTCCCTGGGGACATATCGGATCCAGGGGTTGTCATCCTTGCTGGCGTTGAAGATGTCATCCCAGAAGTACTCCTGCTTTCCCCAGCGCATGGTGCCGGTGTATTCATCGCCGTCCCGGGTGGTGATTTTGCCGTAAATGAAGCCCTGGTCGCCCGCATTTGCATCCGGCATCATAAGTGCGATGCATGACAGGATCAGGACAGCAGTCATCGTAAGTCGCAGCATGGTTGCTACCTCCAGTGCATTTCTATCAGAATTTGTAGATTTCGTTGTTGTTTGAATCGTCCACCTGCATCATTCGCGGGGACGTACCGGTCTCTTCTTCGGGCGGTTCATAACTGCCTTCTAAGTAGTCAGCCTGCAGCGTGTGCAGGATAAAGTACATTTTGCGGTGGTATTCCGGATCGGAACTCAACAGTTCCCGGGTGAGGGACAGAAAGCGGTCGTCGTCCATGCTCCCCCGGTCGCTCGCCAGCATAATGGGAGTATTCTGGTCCATGACCGGGATAGACGGGTTGCGGAGGAAGAATCCCAATCCGAAGAAAATCAGCAGAGCGGCCGCGATTGAGGCGATGCGCACGAACCGGGAGTGCAGGGGAATGATTCGAGCCCGGGGCTTCGGAGCGGCAGCTTCCGATATAACCTGCCACACTTGGGTCGGCAGAGGCGGCGGACACACTTCTGCGTCGATCCGTTCCTGCAACGACTGGAACCGTTTGAACTCCTCCCTGCAGGTGTCGCAAGTGGACAAGTGGTTCACCGTGTCGGCCAATTCACTTCCCCTCAGTTCGCCGTCCATCATGGCCGATAGGTTGACTTGATAGTCTTCACATGTCATCATCGTATTACTCCCGGAATTCGATCAGCTCCGCAGCAATCCTCTTGCGGGCCCGAAAGATGTTGATTTTCACCATTGCCTGTGACCACCCGGTACTCTCCTCGATGTCCCGGTAGGGCATCTTCTGTATAACCCCCAGCGTGAACGCGGTGCGGTGAGTTTCCGACAGTTCCCCCATCACCTGCTCCAGCTTGCCGTTG
>JALGZU010000055.1 GCA_025774735.1 candidate division LCP-89 bacterium
TATCATATAAATATAAGAATTTTATGCAAAGAAAGCAACACCGCAGAAAAAAAAAGGCAAAAATATTTCCCTTGATGTTTCTTCAGAATATTGCCGAATGTAACTGATAAATCGTTCATAACCTGCGTATAACTTAAAAATACACTCTGTGGTCTGTGTCACGAATACAATAAAATCAATGTATTTATTTTAGGTATTGCTTCTGATATTATTTTTTGTTATATTAACTTGGATCTTTGGTGGTCACTAATCTGATGTATTTTGCCCAATAGCAGCAAGCTCTATTGCTAAGACTCTTACGCACTCGCTCGTACTAAATCAGGTTGTCCAATTACATATCATGGATGTGAAAGTATAAAGGGAGACGTACGCATGAGATCACGCCTAACGGTTCTTGCCGCCATACTGCTAGTCTTCTGCGTGAGCACAGTCCACGCCGAATTTATCAGCCTGCGTTCCGATATAATTGATGAACGTCCGCAGGTTACCATTACTCGCCATGACGCTCAACAGGTCCAACTGGAAATTCGAATCCCCGGACTGGACCGCATCGAAGGGATACTCGAGGGACGGAAATGGGATCGCTTCGCCATTCCGGGCGGAGGGCATCATCTCGCCCTCGGCAATCCTGAAGTTCCACATTTCACCCGGCTGCTGGCCATCCCTGATCAAGCCGGAGTACGGGTCGAGTTTCAGGCGCTTGAAACCACGACGCTGCAGAACATCGATTTGATGCCCGCACAGGATTATGAGCCTGAAGTGCTGTCTCAAAGAGGACTGCCAGCCGAACTCGATCCGATAATATATGCTCAGGATACGAATTACCCTCTGCAGGAAGCAACATCCGGTGAACCGGCGATTTTGAGGGGGCTGCGAATCGTTCCCATCCAGATGAATCCCGTGCGGTACAATCCTGCGACTCGTGAACTCACCGTTGCCCACCGATTCCAGGTGACGGTGCATTTCGAGGGGAACGACCTTCGAAATGTTCCGCTGCGCCCCATGCGTCCCATCTCACGGTCATGGAAGCGCCTGATGAACGAGCAGGTAATGAACCTGGACGAACTCGATTTAGATGAAGTGGAGATGGGCTCCTATCTGATCGTCTGCGAGAATGACAACTATCTGGTGAATACGGTCCTGACGAATTTCATAGACTGGAAACGCCGTAAGGGTCATTCGGTCACCGTCGAGACGTTTACACCTGGATCCAGTACGACAACCATCAAGAATATCATCCAGAACGCTTACGACACCTGGACGATTCCGCCGGAATTCGTTCTGCTTTTAGGCGATACTGATGGTAATTATGCCCTGGCCGGGTATTATCCGGACGGTACTGACCATCCCTATTCTCAACTGGATGGAGGCGACATCCTTGCGGACGTCGCAGTAGGCCGCATACCTGCAGACAATGATTACCAGGCCGCCGTGATGCTCAACAAAGTCCTGTTCTACGAGAAAATCCCCTACACCGCCAACGACGATTGGTACCAGCAAGGCTGCCTGGTGGCCGGATCATATTATTCCGGTTTCTCCACTGTTCAGACCAACCGCTGGATCAAAGCCGAAATGATAGACCGGCAATACACCCGTGTCGATACGTTTTGGTACTGGATGGGGGGGAGTTCGGTGTCGTCCACTATCGTCAATGCCATCAACGACGGTGTACTTTTCATGAACTACCGCGGCTGGATTGGAATGGAAAACTTTTCAACGTCCAACATTACAAACCTTACAAACGGCCGTAAACTACCCTTTGTGACGACTATTACCTGCGGTACGGGTGGTTTTAGCGGTGGATCTTTTATGGAATCGTTCGCCAACGTCGGAACTCCTACGACACCCAAGGGTGCCATCGCCGCCGTGGGTACAGCGACTTCGAGCACGCATACGCGCTTCAACAACACCGTGTGTGTAGGCATCTACGCAGGTATTTTCGACGAGGAGATCACCCAGGCTGGAAATGCGCTGGTACGCGGCAAGATGGAGCTCTATAATGCATACCAGACTAACGATCCCGGCAGCGTCACAAATTACAGCAAGTGGAACGCTCTGGCCGGAGATCCCGGCGTGGAGCTCTTCACGCATGCCATTCAGTACATGGATTGCGCAGTTCCCGCGAGCGTTAACTGGGGCGAGAACAATGTGACCCTGACGGTAAACGAGACCGGTGTCGGTCCAATAGAAAATGCACTTGTCTGTTTCTACCGGGATGGCGACATTCATGAAGTGAGAATGACCGACGCCTTCGGTCAGGTTATCATGCCACTGGACGTTAGCAGTGCCGGCAACGTAAAGGTCACTGTGACCAAGCAGAATTTCTACCCCATCGTCGATTCACTCGATGTGGTACAGGCCGCAGTAGCTGTGGGCTACTTCGACCACACGATGGACGATGACAACAGCGGCAGCAGCAGCGGTGACGGTGACGGGATACTGAATCCGGGTGAAACGGTAGAGATACCTCTAGTGTTCAAAAACTTCGGTTCTTCCACGACCGCCACCGGTGTCAGTGTGACTGTATCGGCATCTGAAGATTTTGCCACTCTGATCGATAACTATGAAACCTTCCCAAACATCGGCGCAGGAGCGACGGCGACCAGTTCCGACGACCTCGATCTGGCCGTATCGGCCGACTGTCCGAACGGTCACGTCATCCAACTCGTCCTGGATACCCAGACCGACCAGGGATCCTGGGACGGGCTGGTGGAACTCGAAGTGATATCGTACGAGATGCGCATTCGTTCGGCGTACGCCACGGGCAGCGATACGCTGTTGTCACCCGGGGAGACCGCCGACCTCGTTCTGGACGTTCGCAACGCCGGAGGCAAGACGGGCGCATCGCTTTCCGCAACTGTTACGTCGCTGGATACCAACGTGACGGTGAACGACAACTATGCCTACTTCGGGACCGTAGCAGTTGGTGCGACGACCGCATCAATCGCAAATCCATTCAACCTGACCGCCGGTGACAACTCACCTCCCGGCCACATGGCTGATTTGGAGGTGGTCTTCACCAGTTCCACCGGCGCCACCCAGACGGAGGTGATCAGCCTGATGCTGGGAACGAAATCCATGAACGATCCTCAGGGGCCGGATGAATACGGCTACTACTGCTTTGACAATACCGACGTCTTGTATCCGAAAGCTCCGGTGTTCAACTGGGTGGAAATCGATCCCAATTACAGCGGCAGTGGATACCAGCTTGGCATCTATGACAGCGGCGAGGATCAGGACATGTCCATCGTTCTACCTCTACCGTTCACATTCCAGTATTATGGTGAAGAGATGGATGCCATCACCGTCTGCAGTAACGGTTGGCTATCCACCACACCCAACGCCGCCTTCGCAAATTTTGCCAACTACCCGATTCCATCAAGCATGGGGCCTCCCGGCCTGATTGCCCCCTTCTGGGACGACTTGATCACGGGGAGCGGGGGGTACGTCTACGCCCTGAACGATGCCGCGACGAATCATCGGGTGATCATTGAATGGTCACGTATGAGGAACCAGGACGATACATGGGTAACGGAAACCTTTCAGGTGATCCTGTACGATCCAGCCTACTATCCAACGCCTACGGGTGATGGTGAGATCCTCTTCCAATACCTGGACGTTACCGAAACTTATGGTGCCGGGTACGATAATCCCTACTCGACGGTGGGCATCGAACGGCCCGATCATCAGGATGGAATCGAAATCGTCTACTGGAACACCTACACCGATCCAACTGTTGCACCCGTCGTAAATGGCAGGGCTTACCTGTTCACTACGGATTTCTCCTACAATCCAAACATGACGCCTGAGCTCTTCGTCGACCTGACTTACGTCTCCGGATCGCCGGTGCCGTCCGGAGGAGGCAATCTCTACTACGGGATCTTCCTCGAAAATCAGGGTACGATGGCGGTCAACTATGACGGCTGGCTTGACATCGAGTATGAAGGTGGCGCACCTACTACCATCGTTCGTAGAGCCATCAATAACTTCCAACCCGGTGGGACGATCAGCCGCCCGAGCGTCGTCTTCTCGGTTCCCGGCAGCTATGCGGCCGGCAATTACGAGATGATCTGCCGGGTGGGGGATTATCCGGACGAAATCTGGACAGAAGACGGCTTCTCTTGGTCCAAGTCGGGCGATGACTCTGATGAAAACTTCGTCCCCTGGGTGCCGGATGGCGTACCTGATCCGTTCGAGATCATCACCAAGCTGGACGATGAGGTTGTCCTGCCTTCAGAGGTTACCCTGAAAGGGAACTATCCCAATCCCTTCAATCCGGCGACCACGATTAGTTTTGCCCTGCCGGTGGATGGGAAAGTTACCCTGTCGGTCTACAGTATCAACGGCAGCCTGGTCAAAACACTGGTGGATGGTCAGCGTACCGCCGGCTTCCACGATGTGACCTTTGATGCCTCGGAACTGGCCTCGGGAATCTACTTCTACCGTCTGAACACGGGTAGCTTCACGGATATCGGAAAGATGATTCTGATGAAGTAAGTTAGTGAAGAATAGAAGAGAAAAGGGCGCAGCATGCTGCGCCCTTTTTTATGTGCTCCACTTTTTATTAACGGGCTCGGTTGTCCGTATCGACGAAGATGATCCTGGGTTGGTGTGATCTGGCTTCAGAGTCCTCGAGTTCGCAGTAAGAGAGGATGATGACCTTGTCACCGGGAACGGCGACGCGAGCGGCCGGTCCATTCAGCATAATTGTGCCGGAACCGGGCGGCGCGGTGATGGCGTAAGTCACCACCCGGGCGTTGTTGTTGATGTTGAGCACGTGGACCTGCTCTCCAGGTAATATGTCCGCCTCTTCGAGCAGAGATGTGTCGATGGCCACGCTGCCTTCATATTCCAGCTCCGTGCCGGTGACAACAGCCCGGTGGATTTTCGACTTTAGCATCGTACGCGTCATGATATCGCGTCTCGTGAAATATATGTAGGGGAATTTGATTGAATAGATAAGTTAAAAAAATAAATCCGTCATGTCAAGGAAAATCCCGATATCTGGATTTACGATGTTATGGATATATCAGTTGGTAAAATTAAATAAAAGCTATCAGGGCGACCCTGAGGATCGCCCTGATAGCCACGATTTCGTAATGACTGCTATTTCATCAGAACCATCTTGCCTGTCGCAGAGTATTTCCCGGCCGTGAGACAGTGTATGTAAATCCCGGATGGAAGATCAGATGCCTCGAAGAAGACTTCGTGCGTACCTGCATCCCGCCAGCCGTCAATCAGATCGGTCACCTTGCGTCCGCTAACATTATATACGGACATGGTCACCTTACCCGCCTCCGCAAGGGTGAAGTTGATCGTGGTTGCGGGATTGAAAGGATTGGGGTAGCTGCAGATCAGCTCCGTTGTAGTCGGCAGGATGGAGGATTCTGCCCAACAGATCTCTTCGCCGTAGTTCGTCCAATCTCCGATCACACTGCCGTCACCTGTTGTCAGTTTTTCGAAGGCAAAACTGTCGCTTGACCATTCGCCGCCGGGATAGTTGCCCACGTAACCCTGGTATGTGTACATGCCAGTTGGAGCGGTAGCCGGGACCAACTGCGTCCTGGTGCGTTCGATGGAGATTGCGGGCGGCAGCGTCAGGTTGACCGGTCCCAGCACGGGACCGTAAGGAGATCCGTTTGGCAGCGTCACCATGATCCAGACGTCGAAGGTTTGAGGTGACGCGGTATTGTTGGTGATCGTGGCGTTGAAGTTGAAACTGCCGCCGGAAGCGGGTATTTGGATAGGCGGATTTTCCGGCACCAGGCTGATAGTAACATCAGGCGGTACGCTGCCCAGTGCGTCGCCGCGGGAGTAGTGGATCTGATAGTAGGAGGTCGAAGTGACCTCGTTCCAGGTCACGTGCAGGGTGTCATCCAGGCCTGCTACAATGAAGGGTCTGTAGGCTGGATGGTCATCAGGGAAACTGATGATATCGTTTTGCGTTTCACCCGTCCAGGTGTCGCCGCCGTCGGTGGAACTGGAGGTGAAGATCTCGTTGTCGTCACCCAGGTAATCCTCGTCCCAAACGACCATGACCGATCCCTGCGAATCCACGCCGATGTTAGGGATATTGACGCTGGGATCGCCGGGTTGATAGTAGCTGATGAAGCGCTGTTCGCTTAAGCCAGACCAGATCACACCGTCCAAACTCCTCGAATAGTAAACTTCATAATGGAAAGGTGATGACGTGTCCACAGTTCCTTTCCAAATGGCATGAATGCGGCCCAAAGCGTCTATAGAGACATGCGGGTGCGAGAGTATCCGGAACGGCAGCGTAACCGAGACGTCGGTGATGATACCACTCCATGTGTCACCGCCATCGGTGGAAATCGAAACGTTCATGACGTCCAGGGTCGGATCGGTGTCGTCCGGTTCCTGCCAGACTACATAAAGATAATCCGTCACAGGATCCACAGCAATATCCGGAAAGCCTGAAGACTGCCCATCCGCAAAACTGATGATCGTTTCCGGACTCCAGGTGACGCCGCCGTTCGTCGATCGGGAATAGTGGATCTCGTCGATTCCGCCGATGTCATCCTGGTTCCAGACGACGTGTATCGCGTTCGAGGCGTCGATGACGATATCGGGATTCAATGCGTCCGCCCCGCCGGGTAAACTTAGAATTTGGTCGCCTGACTGTCCGGACCAGGTCGCACCACCGTCTGTTGAAATGGTATAGTGAATCTCTTTGATAGAGGGGGTTTTCTCCCCCCAGACGACGTACAGATTGTTATCGGAATCGACGGCGATACCTGCTCCGTTCTCTGCGTTGATGCCATCGTTGTAACTGATGACGACATCTCCGGCCATGGCCGACCAGGTGTAGCCGTTGTCACTGGTACGGGAGTAGTGGATCTCCTGCTGCGATGGAAAATTGACGATCCGCTCATTCCAGACGGTGTGGATTATGCCATCGCCGTCGACGGCCATGCGGGTGTACCAGCCCATCATGTTGTCGTCCTGGCTGATAATCTGATCCTGGACGGAACCGGACCAGAAGGCAAAAGCTGTCGATAAGGCTAAGAGTAACATACAGATGATTAGAGTCGAAGTGCGCATGAAAGGTCTCCCTATGGTAAATTAAAGCCCTTCTGTTCATACAATATAATAAACTTTATCTCCAATATCAAGGGGTGCGAGAAATTAGTCTACTTTTTTGTTGGATTCCTTTTCTTGAGGTGGGGCAAGTGTAATGGCGGTGATAGCATTTCCAATGAATTGACGTTTTATCCGTAGATGATAATACAATCAGACTAGATGCAGTAAATTTCAATAGAAAGGAACCATCATGTCGAGAGTGGTTCACTTTGAGTTAGGCGCTGACGACTTAAAACGCGCCGCCGAGTTCTACGGAAACGTCTTCGGATGGGAGATCCAGAAATGGGAAGGTCCGGTGGAATACTGGCTCGTAACAACCGGTCCGGAAGACCGCTCCGGTATCAACGGCGGACTGATCAACCGTAGATTCCAGAATGCCGTTAATACCATTGAAGTCGATTCCCTCGATGCAACGATTGGGAAAATCGTGGATTCGGGCGGCGAGGTAGTACAGCCGAAAAGCGCCGTTCCCGGAGTCGGTTACATGGCCTATTGCCGCGATACCGAAGGCAACATCTTCGGTTTGATGCAGCCGGATCAGAAGGCAAAGTAGTCCAGGCCATTCAAAATCACAAAAAAAGGGCAGCCTAAATTTGCTGCCCTTTTCCTTAAATGCCTGAATTCACTTCAACAGCAGCATCTTCATCGCGGCCTCGAAGTCACTCGCCTGCAGGTGGGCGAGGTAAATCCCGCTGGGCAGGTTGTTGGCGTCGAAGGAAATGCGGTGAGTACCCGCTTCCCTGTATCCTTCCTCCAGAATCATCACTTTACCGCCCTGAACGTTATATACCGTCAGAATCACTCGGGCAGCGGTTGGAAGGGTATAACCCACCGTTGTGCTCGGATTGAAGGGATTGGGATAGTTCTGCATGAGGCTGAATTCCCCGGGGAGTGGGGATGCCTCCGCTTCCGGGCGAGTGCCCAGCCAGTTCTCCGGATTCCCGCCTCCGAAAGCTCCCATGTCGTTTCGCACCGTCCCATGTGAAGGCCATAAGGCAAATCCCGGATTCTGAAGATCTTCGGGATCGTCGTAAGCCGGATCGGGATTCCCGGTGTCTATGCAGGGGGATTCATCGTCCAGCAGGTAGTTGTGCGCCGCGGCGCTCAGGAAGAGGGGATCCGAATCGATATTGCCTTCCCCGGTATAACCTCCCTGGACGTTGCTATAAGTGACCAGCGGCTCCATACCACCAGCGTGGTAGATCTGCTCGCCCTGATTTTCCCAAAGAATCGAGTTCATCACGGTTGGTGAACTGACGCCGATGTTGTAAATTGCCCCGCCAGATAGTGCTGAATTCTGATGGAAGGCATTGTTCACGGTAACCGGAGTTGAGGCATTGAGACTAAAGATGTAGATCCCGCCGCCATTAAAGGCGGCAGTGTTATCGTACATGACGTTATTCGTGATCGCTGCATCCGTGGAGTAACAGGCGATCGCTCCACCGTCGTTGGCGGAATTGTCGTAGATGTGGTTGCCGGTCAGGGTGGGATTGGCCTCTGTAATGTAGATGGCGCCGCCCTTGGTAACGGCCTCGTTGCCCCGAATGACGCAGGCGGTAATCTCCGGTGATCCCCCTTCAATTGAGATACCGCCGCCGTTGGTGGACTGCGAGTTTTCTATGAGGCAGTGAGCGATAACGGGACTGCAGTTCTCAAGATGAATTGCGCCGCCGTCAGTAGAGGCAGAAGCGTTGCCGTAAGAGAGATAGCAATACCGGAGTTCCGTAGAATCAGATGCGGTGTTGAAATAAAGGCCGTTCCAACCTTCCACGGTATCTTCTGCTGTAAAAACGATACTGTCTGCTTCCGTTCCCACCGCCACCAGGGTGGCATTTTCCAGGATGTTGAAGGCGTAGTCGCTCAGAAAGATGACCTCGACGCCAGGCTCTATGGCGAGTGACTCGTTCTGGGGGATCTCAACGGAACCAAAGACGAACATAGGATTGTTCTCCGCGTTTGTCCAGGTGCCGCTGACAGGTCCCATGGCATAATGCGGATCGTTCATCGAACGAGAAGCCTGTGTCGTACCGGCGTAGACACCCATGTTGACCCGGTCACCGTTGGGTTCGGGTTCATCGGAGAACGCAATCCCCGAGTCGCCCGCGTCGATGCAGGGGCTGTCCGAGGCATCGAAAATCCAGAGACCGTAGTAGTAGCGTCCCGCTTCGGCTTGCAGGTGGTAGTCGCCGTCCTCCGCAGAAATGAAGAGAGGATCCGCATCCAGGTTACCTTCACCTGTCCAGCCTCCCTCGACATTGCTGTAAGTGATTTGCGGAAACGCCGAACCCGAAGTAACAATCTCCTCCGCCGCATTCCCCCAGAGGATACTATTACTGATGACCGGACTGGAATCATCGCAGAAGATTCCCCCGGCGACAGCCGCCTGGTTACCGCTGAAGGTGGAGAAAGAGATCACCGGATTCGACTGGCCGGCGAGGTAGATTGCTCCTCCGCTGTCGGCGGTGCACTGGCTGATCAGGCAGTACGAAAGTATGGGGCTGGAGTTATCCAGGAAGATGCCGCCCCCCCGCGCCTCTTCACCCATGCCGTCGGCCAGCCCGCGCCGGATGCGGCAATGATCCAGGGTGGAAGCAGCAGAGGCAGAGAGAAAGCGCAGCCCTTTCCAGGTACCTTCGAAATCCAAGGGTTTGAAGATAATGGGTAGTTCGACGCTACCTGTTGAATGCAGTGCGGCGTTTTCCAGTATTTCAAATTTGTAATGACCATCGAATAGGACATAGACGCCGGGATCGATTGTGAGGGTGGCATCCTGAGGAATCCAGACGTCCCCGATCACTCGGTAGGGGCTGCCTTCGATGGACCAGTTTCCGGATACACCGCCGCTTACGTCCGTCCCGCCGCCCAGCGGAACAGCGAAATCGGCCAGAGCAGCCATCCCGGCCTTGGTGACGTTCATAGCATACTGTGGATCGTTATTGGCGACGAGATCGTTCACAGTGTGATAAAAGCCGTAAGACATGCCCTGTTGCAGCGTGTAAGCGGCCGGCCATCCGGCGTACCAGAAATAACGATGGTCCGAGGCGACGGACCCGGGACTGTAGACCGCGGAACCGGATAATTCAGATGGGATAAACGTCGCGGCAGCCTCGACGACCTTGTTGGCCAGCAACTGCGATCCGGGGTCGTCGTTGTAAACCGAAGCGAAGGGCAGGGGTGGGGTACTCAAGCCAGTATACGAGATCATATCGAAATTAAAGCAGCCGGCAACGTCGATACTGGACGCCTGTAAATCCTGGACGTAATCGTTACTCCCGTATAAGCCCTGCTCTTCACCGGAGAACGCCACGAAACGGATCGTGTGCTCAAAGTTATATATGGAGAGCACCCGCGCCGCTTCTATCAGGCAGGCGATGCTGGAGGCGTTATCACAGGCTCCCGGCGCCACCGGCTCCGGTGAAAACTGTTGGCCGGCTGTGGCATCGTAATGACCCACCATAAAATAGACCGAATTCGGGTAAACCAGACCGACCTTTTCGCCGACCACGTTGAAATTCGTCTGTCCGGAGATCTGAAATTCATCGTAATAGCCTTCCAGACCGAAACTCTGGAATTGCGCAAGGATCCAGGCTGCCGCGGCGTCGCAGCTATCATGGAACGTGTTGCGCGTGACAAAATCTTCCAGACTCTGAAAATATTCGGTGTACTGGATCAGGGATACCTGATCCACCATATCCGAAATATAGGGGCTGAATTCATCCAAACCGGGTGGCATCGCGGATGGATAGCTTATTGGTTTTGGAGTTAGGGTGATGCGGGCCCAGTCAGCGCCGATGCCGGGCAGAGTCTGCAACTGATCCATGTGTGCCTGAATGATCGCCTCGCCGTCGCTATGAAAGATCACGGTAACTCGATCCTGGAGTTTTTCTCCCTCCGATGGTGAGAACAACCAGAGGTGGTAGAGTTCGCCGCCCTCTGGAAGGTAGGCGTCCAGAATTTGCCCGCCGGGCGGCAAGGGTGATCCTTCCGGCAGACTCCCGATCCAGTAATCGCCTCCCCTTTCGAATAATTCGAAACCGGCGCTTTCCAGAGTAGTGAGATCTTCCGGAATGGAAACTCTGACCAAATTCCAGTCACCAGCACAGACTAGTGATAATGGGACGAGGAGTGCGACGATAAAGATAGCGTATTTCATGATGTTTCCCGGTGTTGATACTATAATTTAAGGCTGTTCAGAGAACATTCCAAGCTGGATTTGTGGGAAATGATGATTGCATGGATTAGCGTGAATCAGCGGACAATCGCCTGGCGGGCGGTCTGGCGGCCGGAATCAGTGAGCATCAGATCTCCGTCGCGCTGCTCGATCAGACCGTGTCTGACTGACAGTCTGACCACGTCATCCGCAAAAGTGGAATCCCAGCGGAGGTGCTCGCTGAGGTGATCCACTCGGTTTTCGCGTGATGCTTCAGCCAATCCTTCGTGATGGTAGAGGTGAATGGCGAGCATGGTGGAGGCGAATTCCCACTTCTGGCGAATTTTTCGGCGGGCGATGGCGATGATACCGCGTTGGGGAGCGGTCAAAAAGGTCAGACAGAAGATGAAACCGCAGACCGTTGCCATCGACCCGGCCAGGGAGGCATCCAGGAAGTGTGCTACCCAGTATCCACCCACAGCGCTGAGTATACCGATAAGAGCACTCAGAATAAGCATCAGGGAGAGTCGGTCAGTGATCAGGTAAGCTGCCGCCGGTGGAGTGATCATCAGCGCGACCACCAGGATCGAACCGACGGCGTCAAATGCCCCCACTGCTGTCACTGAAACGAGTGTGATCAGGACGTAATGAAGCAATACGGGCGAGAAGCCCAGAGAGGCCGCCAGGCCCATATCGAAAGAGGCGAGTTTTAATTCCTTGAAGAAGATCGTGATGAAAAGGATGTTGATGAAGAGGATACCACTCATGACGTAAAACGCTCGTGGCCCGAAATCGTAGTTGGAT
>JALGZU010000395.1 GCA_025774735.1 candidate division LCP-89 bacterium
CGGAGCTCTGGCCACCACCACCGCCTGGTATCAACCGGGAACCAGTAACATGACCCAGTGTGACGTGGTTTTCTGGGATGGCAGCACCACCTGGAGCACCACGACGCCGAGCTTCTACCAATTCGATGTTGAAAGCGTGGCGCTGCACGAACTGGGACACTGTCTCGGACTGGATCACTCTCAGTACAACTGGGCGGTGATGTGGTATTCCATCAACTGGGGGGAGGTCCAGAGAGAACTATCCACGGACGATATCGCCGGTGTTTTAGCCATATATGGATCTTACGGCGGACCCGACCTGTCAATCACGGCTACGCCCACGGGAACGCTCTTTATTCCCAGTGCCGGAGGATCGCTGCCCTACGATATCGATATCCTCAATTTATCCGGGGCATCGATAAACTTCGCAGGCTGGACGGAATTCGAAGGCGTCGTCTATGGCTACACTCAGATGGTCATCAATCGGCCCAGCGTAAATATGAGTCCGGGCGGCTCCATCTCCCGGTCGGCCATTCTGACCGTCGCCGGCTCCGTCCCCGATGATACCTACGATTATTGGGTTCGCGTTGGCGATTACGTGGGCACGCCAGATCCCATCGCAGAAGACAGCTTCACCTTCTGGAAGTACAACTTCGACAGCAGTGCCCCTTACGTCTGGGAAACCACAGATTCAGGCTGGGGCGACCCCATTTCAACTCAGGCGGTAATTCCGGAAACATTCCGGGTCGGAAACGCCTATCCCAATCCATTCAATCCCCAAGCAACCATCGAGTTCGATCTGCCGCAGGCTTCTTACATCACCCTCTCGATCTTCGATCTGCAGGGGAGAAGGGTTGTCGATCTGGTCAGCGGCGATTTTCCCGCCGGCAGCTACAAAGCCCGCTGGAACGCCACCGGACATTCCTCCGGCACCTATATCTACACGTTCAGCAGTGAGCTGGGTTCGTTCAGTGGAAAGATGGTGCTGGTTAAATAAATCGGGAAATGGCGCACCCGGTTTGAGTGCGCGCCAAACGTGAAAAGAATAACTTGTCGGATGTGTCCGCAATCACACTTTCGAAAGGTGTTTTGAAGTTAATTAATCGCCATACCCAAAAACCAAACCCAAAAGAGGGGGAAAACGATGAAAATGAGAACACTTTTTATTCCTGCACTGCTCGTTCTTTTTATGGCTTCAGTCGTCACGGCCCAGACTGTCGACATTTACGGGCAGGTTCGTTTCTACGAGGGCAATCCCAGCATTGGCGAAGGCCTGAACGGTGTCACCGTGGCGCTCTACGACACGGCAAGCTTCTATGAAGAAACGGTGACCGAAACAGATACGGCCTTTATGATTGCCCACAATCTCACATCGCCGCACGGGATTTACTACTTCGACGACGTGCCTTACAGCTTAGCGTACACGCTCGAAGTTTTCCCGCCCGAGGGAATCGTGCTGGCGGTCAATCCCTACCAGGGTTCCTGGTGGAACGCCAACCCGCGCGCCGTCGGCGATGATTTTTACCGCTGCTTCCTGATTTTGCCGGGTTGCGGCACCATCGGCTTCTGGGGTGCGCAGGCCATGAAGGCTGTCACGGGCAAGGGCAACGCCCAGATTCCCGCCGATGAACTGCAGGAGATCTACAACAATATCTTCGATCAGTTCGATGGAGCCGATTACTTCCCGATTGAAGGGGTCTCGTCCGTTAATGGGAATCCTCTGACGCCTGCCGACGCCGTTGCCACCTTCTCTCTGTCCAACGGCGGACCCAACGGCATGGTCAACAAGGCCAAGAAGCAGCTCCTGGCCGTGCTCTGTGACGTCGGAGCCGGATTCCTGCCGCTGGAGCAGATCATCAGCGAGGACGAACGCACGGTGACCGAAGCCATCGCCTTCGCCGCGGACATGATCACCAACAGCGGAGCCGAGATCGGCACTGCTAAGGACGTCTGCGATTACATCAACAACAACCTGGTCGTGCCGCCGGGCTGGATCCCCGACGATTACGGTTCGATCATCTACGGCGACCTGCTCGAGTCGTTCACTCAGGCGCAGCCGACCGCTTCGGTGCTGGCGGGTAACTATCCCAATCCGTTCAATCCCGAAACGGCCATCTCCTTCAACCTGCCGGAAGCGTCACACGTGACCGTGGCGATCTTCAACCTGCAGGGCCAGAGAGTGGCTGAACTGCTGTCGAATCCGCTGGAAGCCGGACAGCACGTCGCTTCCTGGAACGCCGCCGGTTATCCCTCCGGCACCTACATCTTCCAGGTCAAAGCCGACTACGGCGAAGCCATCGGCAAGATGGTGCTGCTGAAGTAAACAGATCCAATACACGATAACAAAAGAGCGACTCCGGATAACCGGGGTCGCTTTTTTTTGTGGGGATTTAACCAGCCACATGTCATTGCCCCAAAGGGGCCGTTAGCGGCGAGGAATCCAGAAAGGGCGACCCACCGGGTCGCCCCTACAACGTCTGGATTCCGGATCAAGTCCGGAATGACAGTTATTTTAATGAAAAGATGAGATTGCCACGTCATCCGCCTTCGGCGTCTTCCTCGCAATGACCAGAGGGCAGGCACAGGGGCCAGCCCCTACAGAAATGGCGGGGGAATAAAAAAGGCGCACACACAAGTGCGTCCCTGACTTCACTGGATTCCTGCGTTCGCAGGAATGACACTTCTTACTTTATGGTTATTACGCGCTGCGAGGTGGTGGTTTGCGGCGTTTCCAGGTGGATGATGTAAAGACCGGAGGAGTACTGTGAGGCATTCCAGATATAATTGTGGGTGCCGGGCATCTGCAGACCGGAGACGAGGGTGGTGACCCTAGCTCCTAAGATATTATAAACGGCAACCGTAGCCTCCTGCGGTGCTGGCAGCGTGAAATTGATCCAGGTGACCGGATTGGCGGGATTGGGGCCGATGCTGAAGTCTAACTTTGGATAGGGAATGTCCGGTCTCTTAGGTCCGACCTCAGAGCCTGGTACGCCGTGGAAAAAGAGGATGCCGCCATACCGATCCCCAACGAAAAGATCTGTTTCACCATCTGAGTCAATGTCGCAGAACCAGGGTGCCGCCATCTGGATCTCAAACGGCAGGTAACTCAGGGTTT
>JALGZU010000396.1 GCA_025774735.1 candidate division LCP-89 bacterium
CAGAATCTCGGCTCCGTGGGGAACGTTGTACTTGGCGGTCGTCCGGTTGTCATCGTCCAGCACCTTCACGATGCCGTTGCGCCTCAACGCCACCAGAGTGTTGGTATCCTTGTGCTTAATGGCGTGGACATTTTCGTATTCGATCTTACCATCGTGTTTGGAAATCACCTGGGACTGGGCCGCGATGCGGCTGGCCGTACCACCAATATGGAACGTACGCAAGGTCAACTGTGTCCCCGGCTCACCGATGGATTGCGCTGCAATAACACCGACAGCTTCTCCAGAATCCACAAACCGCCCGGAGGTGAGATTCATGCCATAACAGTAAGCACAGACGCCGTTGAGTGTTTCACAGGTTAGAACCGAACGAATTCTCACCCGGTCAACTGCTCTGCTGACGAGTAATTCCGCTTCATCCGCATCGATCATTTTACCGATTGGCAGTAACAATTCGCCGGAAAATGGGTCGTAAACATCTTCGGCGAGCACCCGGCCGTGGATCCGTTCTGCCAGCTGGGCGGCAACCTCTTCGCCCTCCTTGATGGCTTCGATGGCGATACCCCTGAGGGTTCCGCAGTCCTTCTCACGGACGATGACATCCTGGCTGACGTCAACAAGCCTGCGGGTAAGGTAACCGGCGTCAGCCGTTTTCAGTGCCGTATCTGCAAGTCCCTTTCTGGCGCCGTGGGTAGAGATAAAATATTCAAGAACCGATAATCCCTCTTTAAAGTTCGCCGTGATAGGGGATTCGATGATTTCACCCTTCTGACCGGTCATGGTCTTCTGCGGCTTGGCCATAAGACCTCGCATCCCGGCCAACTGGCGAATCTGTTCCTTCGATCCACGGGCACCACTGTCGATCATCATGTAGACTGGGTTGAAGCCCTTGTTCGACTGTTTCAGGCGGTCTACCATAACGTCGGCGACATCCGAGGTGGTATGTGTCCAGATATCGATGATTTTATTATAACGCTCCCCATCCGTGATCACACCGGTTTCATACTGGCTCTGAACCTTCTCAACCTCGGTGAAAGCTTTTTCGACCAGTTGCTCTTTTTCCTCGGGAATCTGAACATCTTCAAGGCTGACCGATAATCCCCCGCCCGTAGCGTAGGAAAAACCCAGATCCTTGAGCCGGTCCAAGAAGCTGGCGGTCTCGTTCATCCCGACCTTCTTGGAGCACATGGAGGCGATCTCTTCAAGGCGCTTCTTCGTCAACATCTCATTGATGAAGGTGGTCTCTTTGATCGCCTCGGGCAGAATTCTGTTGAAGATAATGCGCCCGGGGGTTGTCTCCACCATCTTCCCGTGGATCTTCACCTTGATGGGAGAATGCAGGTTGATGAGTTTGTTGTCCAAGGCGACGATTACTTCCTCGGAACCGAAATACAACCGTTCGTTGGGTTCGTCTTCCTTGAGGGCCTTTGTCAAGTAGTAACAACCGAGAACCATGTCCTGCGTGGGAATAGCGATCGGCCTACCCGAAGCGGGATGAAGCAGATTTTGAGTCGATGTCATCAGGAGCCGAGTCTCGATCTGCGCTTCGTATGAGAGCGGAATGTGTACGGCCATCTGGTCGCCGTCGAAGTCAGCGTTGAAGGCTGCACAGACCAAAGGATGGAGACGGATCGCCTTCCCCTCGATCAGGATCGGCTGGAACGCCTGGATACCCAGTCGGTGCAGGGTCGGGGCCCGGTTCAGCAGCACCGGGTGATCCTGGATGATCTCCTCTAAAATACCCCACACGGTGTCGTCTTTGCGCTCTACCAGCCGCTTGGCGGATTTGACCGTCTTGGCGTACTCCTGCTCGATCAGTTTCCGGATGATGAACGGCTTGAACAGTTCCACCGCCATATCCTTGGGCAGACCGCATGTATTGAGTTTCAGTTCGGGACCGACGACGATCACCGAACGCCCTGAGTAGTCGACGCGCTTACCCAGGAGGTTCTGGCGGAAACGACCCTGTTTTCCTTTCAGGTTATCGGATAGGGATTTCAGGGGCCGATTGCTGTCTGAACGCACCGCCACTGACTTGCGGCCGTTATCGAAGAGCGAATCCACCGCTTCCTGCAACATGCGCTTCTCATTGCGCAGAATCACCTCCGGCGCTTGGATTTCAATCAGACGCTTCAGGCGGTTGTTCCGGATGATTACCCGGCGGTAAAGATCGTTCAGATCCGACGTAGCAAAACGACCACCCTCAAGGGGGACCAGGGGCCGCAGGTCGGGCGGCACCACCGGAATGGCGGACATGACCATCCATTCCGGGCTGTTGAAACTGCCCTCTTCCCGTACTTTAAAAGCCTCGATAATGCGCAGCTTCTTGATGGCGTCATTTTTACGCTGAATTGAAGTCTCTTGACGCACCTGGGTGCGCAGTTCCACCGACGAAGCCTCAACGTCTACGTTGGATAAAAGATCGAATATCGCCTCCCCACCCATCTTGGCGACAAACTTGCGCTTTTCATCGTCAGGAAGTCTCTTGTTCTCCTCTTCGTGTTCGGCAAGAAGTCGCTGGTACTCCGTCTCGCTGACAAGGTCTTTGTAACGCAGCCCGGTCGTACCCGGAGAGATGACGACGTAAGATTCGTAGTAGATGACGCGTTCCAGGTCGCGCACCGTCATGCCGAGGATATATCCGACCTTGGAAGGAAGCGACCGGAAATACCAGATATGCACGATGGGCACGGCCAGGGTGATGTGACCGATGCGCTTGCGGCGGACATCCTTGCGAGTGATCTCGACACCGCAGCGATCACAGGTGATATCCCGGTAGCGGATGCCGCGATACTTACCGCAGTGGCACTCCCAGTCTTTGACCGGCCCGAAGATCTTTTCGCAGAAAAGCCCTTCCTTCTCCGGTTTGTAGGAGCGGTAGTTGATGGTCTCCGGTTTGGTCACTTCGCCCCGCGATCTCTCCAGAATGGTTTTGGGACTTGAGAGATTGATTGAAATTCGGGTGAAGTTCTGGTGGTCTTGTTCGTTTGGACGTATGTTCAACATAGTGATTACCTCCAGAGGTTACGGGTGGATAGACGGTCTCGGGTGTTACTACTCCAGTTTGACATCCAACCCGAGCCCCTGAAGTTCA
>JALGZU010000056.1 GCA_025774735.1 candidate division LCP-89 bacterium
CTGGAACACTGCATCATCAAGCGGGGCTGGGCGTCCGGCGCGGATACGGAGGGCGGCGGTCTTCAGTTCAACAGTTGCGGTCCTACGGTCAAAAACTCCACTGTCGACAGCTGCAAGGCGGATTACGATGGCGGCGGAATTTACGGCTATCAATCCAACGCCACCATAGACAACTGCATTATCAGCCATAATTTCGCCGATGATGATGCCGGCGCTATGCTCTTCGACTACTACTCCAATCCCACTATAATTAACAATCAGATCATCCACAACTGGTCGGATGACTGGTGCGGCGGCATCCTGTGCATTGACTCCAATCCCTCTATCACGGGCAATACCATCCATGAGAACTCATCCGGCGATGACGGCGGAGGGATCACTTTGAGTAGTTCGGGCGGAATAATCGCTGGAAATCTTATTTCGAATAACTCGACGAACGACTACGGCGGAGGAATCTGCTGTAATTATTCCACCCCCCTTATCTCAAATAATATCATCATGGGAAATTACGCCAACGACGATGGTGGAGGCATCTTTACAACGGGAAGTAGTGCCTACAAGATATCGGACAACATCGTTCTCAATAACACCACCAATCAAACCGGCGGTGGCATCGCCTGTTATTCATCCAATTGTGAGATTGTCGGTAACATCATCGCCGGGAATTTAGCCG
This sequence comes from candidate division LCP-89 bacterium, assembly GCA_025774735.1. The sequence continues at coordinate 674 of JALGZU010000056.1, forward strand.
GGTCTGGATATAACGGGGGAGGCATTCTTTGTTATGAATCGAATAACCTGATAAAGCATAATCTCATCTCCGGAAACTCAACTCCTATTAATGGCGGAGGCATTTACGCGTATGGATCGAACCACGAGGTTTCAGAAAACGTCGTCAGTGATAACCAGGCCGCCAACGGAGGTGGAATTCATATTTATAACGCTGCTGGAATTCAACTGAGCGGGAATGCCATCGCTGATAACGCGGCAATAAATCACGGGGGAGGCCTGTTTGTAGAAGCAAGTTCCATCTCAATCAACAATAATACCGTCAGAAACAACCAGTGCCCTGGCAGCGCTGGTATTCACGTAAGCATGACACAGGCCTCTTTAATTAATTTCATTGTACGGGGGAATATCCCCTCGCAGATCGGCGGGCTCGCAGCTGTGACCTACTCGGATATCGAAGGCGGCTATCCCGGCGCCGGCAACATCGACGCCGACCCGCTCTTCGCTACCACCGCACAGCCTTTTTCCGAAATCCTCTGGGGATCCCCATGCATCGACGTGGGCAGTCCCGATCCCATGTACGTCAATCCCGACACCACCCGCTCGGACATGGGAGCCTGCTTTTACGACCAGAGTGTACCCGTCCGAATGCTGGCCACGCCCTACGACGCGCCCAATCTCATCCCCGCCGGAGGTGGGAATTTCGAACTACTGCTCACCCTGTCTAACCATACCGGCTCCCAGCAGCCCACCGTGATATATTGCGACATCACCCTGCCCGGAGGAAGCACCTACGGCCCGGTCATCGGCCCCATTAACTATACCGCGGCTCCCAACAGTAACATCAGCCGCATCCGCACGCAGAGCGTGCCGGCGGTAGCACATCTGGGCGTCTATCATTACAACGCCTACGCGGTGATCGGCGCGGATACGTCTAAGAGCAGCTTCATCTTCGGCAAGCTGGGCGTTTCCGAGGACGATGGTCCCGCGGGATGGGGCAACACTGGCGATCCCTTCGAAGGGCCAATCAGTTACACGAAACTGATCACAAATCAACCCACCGAGTTTTCACTCGAACAGAACCACCCCAATCCCTTCAATCCAACTACCACTATCGAGTTCAGTCTCCCAAAGGCAGGCTTGACGAAACTCACGGTATTCGATCTGCAGGGCCGAAAGATTGCAGCTCTGATCAACGGCTGGTATCCTGCCGGTAACCGCGAAGTCTTCTTTGACGGCTCGAATCTCTCTTCCGGAATCTATCTTTACCGCCTCGAGGCGGGCGATTTCACCGCTTCGGGGAAGATGGTGCTGATGAAATAAGCTACAGGAGTACACTGTTGAGGAAAGCATTATACCTGGCATGCGGATTATGGTTATGTATTTTTTTGTTGCCGAACTCCGCCCTGAGCGCCTGGCAGCACGATCGCGTGCCCGGCGGTACTCCCCTGGAGACGATCGTCGTCAATGAACCCGCACTCGGCGCGACGGGATTATTGGTCTGTGAACGGGCAGGCGGCCTGTACTGGCTGGAACGTCAGGGCAATACCTGGGGCGAATACATTGAATTCATCCCCTACGAGGGTATCTGGGGCGGTGATGTTCACTTCATCAACGGCACCCTTAAAATCATCGCCGCCGCCAATTCCGGCGTCTTTGTCAGCGACTGGACAGGGGATGCCTGGGGGGAATTTCAATATATCAGTAACCATTATTACCGCTACCAGGACGCCGCCTTCTTCGGTTACAACACCAGCAACGACCGGTACCAATACGTGGTCACGGCGATGCAACAGTGGGAACCGGTGGCGCAAACCTTCATCCAGGGGCTGTATCTTGTCGAAGGGGATGTTCCTCTGCCCGAAGGGATTATTCCCATCAGCGGGCCTGAGAACCGAGAATATACCTACATCCACCGTGACCTCGAACCGGGATATGAAAATATATTCTACGCCTACTGCATCACTCCCGGCGAGGAAAGATTTCAGAAGTTAACTGCGGAAGGTGCTTTTCCCACCTGGACAGGTAGCAGCCTTGTGGATGATTTTTCCAACGCCGACACCGAAGAGGTTAACGCCTTCTACCAGTACATCGATTCCAGCGCAACCCCCCATGTATACCATCAGTACCTGATCGCCTGGACCAGCAGTCACGATTACTATGATGTCTGGCACCGATCCAGGGAGTTCGGATCGGGTGGCTTCAGCAGCTTATGGGCAATAGTAGCAACGCGCCTGAACGTAGTATTCACGACTCCATCAGGCGGCGACATGAACATCATGGGCTTGGCCGCTTACTCCAACAGCGGTTTTCCCGGAGGTCACGTCGTCTACCTGTTGATGGAATACTACGGCCTGGTGGTGAATTTTCCGCCATTCGGGTGGACCCAGCTCAACGAAACGCCTTCCGGAGATGAGTATATTAGAAGCTACACCAGCAGAAGCTTGAACTACAACACACTGAACGATACTCATGATGAACTTTTCGTGGCAACGCAATACGGAGACCTGCAGTACGCATTAATCGACCGCTCTACATTCGCAGTTGAGAGCTGGGGTGACTTTAACAACTGGGGATTCGATCCTTCGGTCGGTGCTCAGAAGATGGGCAGTCCCATCTACTCATTCTGGAAAGACGAAGCCAACGGAATCATCTATTTCCCCCATCTTCTCTCGGGAATCTACCGGTACGATGCGATGGCAGACCTCTGGAGCCGCCTGGGTACGAACGGCGTATCCATCCACGAAAACCCTGACTACAATCACGGTTGGACTGGGGTAACCCCGTCTCCGTTTGAAGCGGGCAGCCTGCTGATCGGCAGCAAAAAATTCATCTTCGGTTCCGGACCCAACTGGAACGTTCACGGCGGAGTGTACAGGGTGAGCGTTGACGGCAGCGGTGGAGTGATACCCTTTCGGCCATCCTTTTTCAACAACATGACCGTCACCAGTCTGGCCGGCGATGATGCTGAAAACCTCCTCTACTCAGGAGTGCTAGATGTCGTCGAGTCGTTCACGACCGGGAAGAAGAACCCGGCGGTTGACTACTGGGTACCATCTGAATTATGGTGTACCGATGATGGCAGTTATCAGGCTTTCCTGGGCAGCACCGCCAGTTATGTCATCTACACCTATCTCAACCCCACCACCTACCCGCATTACAACTCTCTGAGACTGCATCCGGTTGCAGGCATCACCGGAGTTATCTACGGAATCGGTTTTCTCTTCCTGGACGGCGGCATTGATCACAGCGTCCCCCTGCCGGACAATTATGGGGGCGGACTCGAATACGCCTACCGGGATGAGTACGGCATCTGGCAGACCACGGCATCGAATCCTGATCAAACGCTGGTTTCGTGTTATAAGGTCACGGGCACGAATAACGAACCGGGGAGTTGGTTTGAACATGTGATGGACATGGAGGTGGAAGCGACCGGACCAGGGCTCGAAGATTTCGTCGTGCTGGCAGCCACCGGGGCCTGGCCGCAATCACACAAAACGGAAGACATGTATCGCTACGGGGGGCTTTTTCGAGTGCAGAAGGCCGGTTCTGAGTGGATCGTTGAGACGGTAACGCCTGAGACGGACGACTACCAGCTTAACGGTAATCCGGTGGGCGATTTTACGGACCCGTCTGTGCTCTCGGTGGATAAGATACAGTTGACTGGAAGCAACCGCTACTTTTGCTATACTATGGGGGAACGGCGCTATTCAGAGGACGAACCGCTGGGGTTGATCTGGTATCAGGATGCGGTCAGCATGGGTGAAATTGAAGCGGGGAACTGGATCAAATTGCCTAATGTGGAAGGCGAAGCCGGCGCGGTCCCTTACGATGCTACCCACAATTTCTGGAATCCGACAGCTCAGTTGGCTGCTTTGAGCGATGTTCCGGAGGAAGGTCTATTCACCGTCGCCGTTACCGGCGATGGGCCAGTGGGTCCGCACATTTATACTGGCACCATGCCGCTGATCCCCGGCCCTGCCCTCAGTCTGACCACCGTGGGGGTAGATATCGTTTTAACGTGGACTGCGATACCGATGATGAACGTTTATAAGATTTACCGGAGCGAAGAGTCCTATTTCACCCCTTCCCCCGAGAACCTGGTGGCAACCGTCGATGATACCACATACACCGATCCGGGCGCTTCAGCGTCCTCGATCAAGTATTTCTACGTAGTCGTCGGCAGCTCAGAATAGGATTCACACAGCCAAAGGCGGGCACAACGAAACTCGAGGTATTCTACCTGCAGGGCCGCCGAATCGCTTCTCTGATCGACGGCTGGCATCCGGCCGGCAATCATGAAGTCGTCTTTGACGGCTCGAATCTCTCTTCCGGAATCTATCTTTACCGCCTCGAGGCGGGCGATTTCACCGCTTCGGGCAAAATGGTGTTATTGAAGTAAATTGTGGAAGTGAACATGCGCTGGAATAGTTTTATTATCTCAACCTTCATGCTCCTGGCAGTCGGCACCTCCCACGCCGAGACCATCAGCGTCTCCGGCAACGTCTCCGGCACCTGGTCGGCGGATACGGTACTGGTTGTGGGCGAAGTGCGCGTGCCGCCCGGGCAAGTCCTCTACATCCAACCTGGTGTGGAAGTATTATTCCAGGTTTACTGTAAACTAATCGTGGACAGTGCAGCTGCATTGATCGCCATCGGAACTGAAACTGATTCGATCCGTTTCGATGAATATTCTCCCGGAATTAACTGGCACGGCATCCGCTTCATCTACGCTTCCGATTCATCCAAGCTGAAATATTGTCAATTAAGACATGGTTGGGCTTCGGGCAGCGGAGATGATAGCTATGGCGGCGGAATCTACTGCTATTACTCCAATCCCCTAATTTCGAACTGTCTGATCGACAGTTGTTCTTGTGCCGTGGATGGCGGTGGAATTATTTGCGATTATTCCAGTCCGATAATAACAGGGAATGTAGTCAGCAGGAATTGGGCTGATGATGATATCGGTGGGATCTTTTGTAATTACTACTCTGATCCTGTTATCTCGGATAATATTATCATTGGAAATGCATCTAATGACTTAGGAGGTGGGCTTGGCTGTTCTAGTTCCAATCCGTTAATCTCTGGGAATATCATCAGTGATAATTTCTGCATAAGTGACGGCGCAGGAATTTATCTCGAATTTTCTGATCCTATAATCATCAATAATACTATCATTGACAATATCAGTGATGATGACGGCGGTGGAATAGTCGTAAAGCACGATTCAAATCCAACCATCAAAGAAAACTTAATCGCTAATAACAGATCTTTGGGTATCGGAGGTGGGATTAGCGGTTTGTCTTTCTCCTATATTATAATCAGCGACAACCTTATCATTGGAAATTCTGCTGGAGTGAACGGCTACGGAGGAGGATTGTATCTTTCGGGTTCATACCAGGTTGTTACAGACAATATATTCGGCTATAATTTCGCCGCCGTCGGTGGTGGTATTTACGCGACCTTTGAATCAAATAATATTGACATGAGAGGAAATTCCATCGCCTACAATACAGCCCTGAGGCGGTGCGGCGGAGCTTACCTGGTCGGTGGCAGCGGAGCCTTCTATAAGAATACCGTCCGCAATAACAATAGTAACACCGGCGGAGGATTGCACATTCAAAGCGGATTGTTCGATAAGACCAACATGATCGTGCGTGGAAACTCACCCTCACAGATCGGCGGACTTCCTACTGTATCCTATTCCAATATCGAGGGCGGCTATCCCGGCGCCGGCAACATCGACGAGGATCCTCTCTTCGCCACCGTCGCCCAGCCTTTCTCAGAAATCCTCTGGGGATCGCCCTGCATTGATGTCGGCAATCCCGATCCGATGTACCTCGATCCCGATACTACCCGGTCGGACATGGGAGCCTGCTTCTACGACCAGGGTAAACCCGTCCGTATGTTGGCTACACCCTACGACGCGCCCAATCTCATACCCGCCGCTGGCGGTGATTTCGAACTCAAGCTCACCCTGTCGAACCATACCGGCTCCCAGCAGCCCACCGTGATCTATTGCGACATAACCCTGCCCGGAGGAAGCACCTACGGCCCGGTCATCGGCCCCATAAATTACATCGCGGCTCCCAACAGCAATATCAGCCGGATCCGTACGCAAGGCGTCCCGGCCGTCGCACCGATGGGCGTCTATCATTACAACGCCTACGCGGTCATGGGCACGGATACCTCTATGAGCAGCTTCATTTTCGGCAAGCTGGGAGTATCGGATGGCGATAATTCGTCTGGATGGAACAACAGTGGCGATCCCTTCGAGGGGCCTGTCAGTTACACGAAACTGATCGCAAATCAGCCCACCAAGTTTTCACTCGAACAGAACCATCCCAATCCCTTCAATCCCTTCACAACCATCGAGTTCAGCCTCCCCGTGGCGGGCATGACGAAACTCACGGTATTCGACCTGCAGGGCCGCCGAATCGCTTCCCTGATCGACAGCTGGTATCCTGCCGGCGATCACGAAGTCGTCTTCGATGGCTCTGACTTCTCCACCGGAATCTATCTTTACCGCCTCGAGGCGGGCGATTTCACCGCTTCGGGAAAAATGGTGCTGTTGAAATAGAAAAAAAGGCAGGCGCAACCGCCTGCCTTTTGATCGGTCTATTCCTGGCGGCCTCACGGCCGCCTTTGCTTTTTTACGACGTTGCTTCCGCTGCCGGTGCGGCGCCGGTTTCCCCGGCCGCATCGCGTTTCTTCTTATCCCTCTCCAGCCAGAAGTGGTAGAAAACCATCCCAATAGTAGCGACCAGACCGATACCGGCGAAGATCCACCACATGATCCAGGGGTGGTAGACGTCCCAGAGAACTTTCGTCGCTTCCAATTCGGTCGAGTTTAAAGCGGTCGCCAGCGTCGGCATGACCTCCAGTTTCTCCAATCCAAAGACCATCCCCGAATCCATATTCAGGTGCTCGACCATGTAGTCCTTGGCAAACTTGAACTTGTCGGAATAGATGGCGTAGAGCCAGCCCGACAGTGCTCCAGCTAAGGTCCAGCCGATGGCGAAGGGAATGTTGGAATAACCCATGTAAATGGCCTTCTTCTCCGGCGGAGCCATCAGGCCGATGTATTCGCTGAACTTGGGACTGCAGCCCATCTCGCCCACAGCGAAGACGAAGATGGCAAACGCCACCAGCCAGCCGGTCTGGAAACTCCCGCAGGCTAAAATTCCCACCGTGGAGATCAGCATCCCCACGATCATGGCGATAATCGGCTTCATCTTACCCGTGATAACGGCGATAACCAGCATGAAGAAGACAATAGCCCCGGCGTCGATGTTGACCATGAATTCTGGCTTGATGACATTTTCCAACGTGGCCGATTCGACGACCTGTGTGATCCCAAGTTTCAGCGTGTAGGCGATCAGGACAGCCAGTCCGGCCATGATGGCCAACACCTTCTTCTTGGTGAAAATGGCGTAAGCCGTCAACACCAGGGTCACCGCAACCAGTATCCAGCCCACCGTGTTGACCCCTCCGATGGTGATGTTCTCGACGAACCAGGCGGCTTCCCTGGAGGTGTTCGCCCACTCGTCGATGTAGATGGGCAGAGTGTCGAAGAGCTGCATGAACATCAGCCAGAAACCGGAGAAGATCGCCAGAAAGACCATGAAACGGGTATCCTTCACCAACGTCATGATGCCGGTTACGAAGGTGCCGATGGGGCCGGTTTCGGGGAGATCGCCCTTGGATTGGCGCACTTCCACCGCGTAATCCTTCAGGAAGAATATCGTGGGGATGAAGTTCAGCGCGATGACAGCCGCTGATGCGAAGAAGACGTATTTCCAGGCGATCACCCGGCAGATGCCGGCGATGAAGGGTCCAAGGAATCCTCCGATGTTCACTAGCATGTAGAACATGCCCCAGCCGACGGATGAATTCTCGTCTTTAACCGTGTGCGCCAGCGTCCCGTGCAGAGGCGGCTTGAAGATGGCCGTCCCGGTCGCCAACAGGAGCGTGGCAGCGAAGAACGGGATGTAGCTGTTAGCCAGCCCCATCAAAACGTATGCCACCGTGTTCATGGAGAAGGCGATGTAGAGGCTCTTTTTGTAACCGTACCGGTCGGAGTAAGCCCCTGTGAACATCGGCAGCAGCGTTTGAAACAGCGCCCAGATCATGAAGATCAGGCCGCGCTGGGGATGGGTCAGCTCCAGACCGCCGCGCACCGCCGCGTCCACGATGTACAATCCGACAACTGCTCGCACGCCGTAGTACGCCAGCCTCTCGATCAGCTCCATGATGTTCGCCACCCAGAAGGCGTTCGGGAAACTGTCCAACTGCTGCTTGAAGGTTAATTTCGTCGTCACATGGTCCTCCAGGATATGATCCTTCTGTTAATTCATTATATTAATAAAATTAGAATGAACAGGGCGGAGCTACATCAATCAATTCCTCGCCGCCTTCCTGACGTACGTCACGATCGCCAGAGTAATGACGAAAAATCCCACCAGGCCTTCGAGGGTCGCCATGGCGTGACTGAAGCCCGCTACCGGTCTTAATAATCCCAGGCCAAGGGTGCTGAAACATTGCACGGAGAGCAACAGGCAGGTCCAGAAATCCGAGATGAACGTCCCCATCGATACATATCCGGAAAAGAGACCGTAATCGATCAACCTCCCCCCTGCTTCGACTCCACTGAATAGAAAGAGTAGCGCGAAGAGAATTATTAAAGATAAACCTGTGAGAACTACTCGTCCGGGTTTTTCACCATAGCCCGTGAAACATTCGAAAAACGCCAGCCGGGGCAGAAATTTCCACCAGACTCCCCGCGCGCGCAGTGAGCGCGTTTGCCAATAACACTCTTGTTCGTAATAGCCCGCAGCAGCTACCGCAAATCCGCTGTCGCGATAGAGCAATCGCACCTGTCGAGAGAGGCTCTCCGATTTGTCAAAATCAATCTCATCCCGGTCTGCTTTGCTGAGGCGGGAAAGCGGCGGGATCAGCCAACCGGCCACGGTCGGATCGTCGGGCTTTGGTGATATATAGCCGAAGCGGGTATCCCCGTCGACCAGAGCAGCTCCGGCTTGCGAGCGGAAGCGGCAATTGGTGAGATCGGCCCGGCGTAGATCGGCTCCGGATAGGTTCGCTCTGACCAGTGACGTCTCCCGCAGGCTGGACTCCGTCAGGTCCGCTTCGTTCAGGTCAGCTCCCTCCAGAGATGCTCCATCGAGCTTAACACCGTTCAGAGAAGCTGCGGTCATTACCGCACCGTCCAGAGTGGATCCGGATAGGTCGGCGTCGCGCAAATCTGCACCAAAGAGGTTCGCTCTTAGAAGCTGACAGTTGGAAAGATTCGCCCCCTTCAAATCCGCTGAAACCAGGGAAGCGTCGTCGAAATAGGACAGGGATAAATCTGCGGATTCCAGGTCTGCGCCCGAAAGATGTGCCCTCTCCAGGTGAGCCGCCATGAAGCGGGCTCCCCGAAGATTCGCTCCTTCGAAGTTCGCCCCGGGACAACGAGCCATGGAAAAATTGGCGGAAACCAGCACTGCTCCGCTGAAATCAGCCTGTTCCGCCTGGACCTTCTCAAGGACGGCGCCTTCCAGGGATGCGGAAACCAGTGCCGCTCCACCCAGTTCTGCCCAGCCCAAGTCGGCTCCATTCAGGCGTGCGCGGGATAAATCGGCGCCGTTTAAGCGGGCCATGGACAGATCCGCTCCTCCCAGATGGGCGGCTACCAATGTCGCTTCCTCCAGAATCGCTTCGTGGAAAGAGGCGCCTCGCGCCCGCACGAAGGAGAGATCCGCCCCGGTCAAATTGACTTTAAACAGATCTGCTTCGTCCAGGAGGGCGAAAGGGATAACGATATTTTCCAGGTTCTGTCCTCGCAGCGGGATGCCGCGCAGATCCAGGATGTGGGCGGGTTTATTGGGTGAGACTGTTAGAGGGTAAAAACCGTTCTTGGAAGAATACCAGCCGAGGCTGACAATCCTTTGAGCTGCTTTTTCCGGCGGGTCTTTACGCAGACAGTCGAGGATGTCCTTGACCCGGGTCGAATCCGCTTCCCAGCGTTTGTGCCAGCTGCTTAAAAGTTCATGACTGTTTTCGGGCATTCTTCTCCATCATGCAGATCGAATACCCCCCAGATTACACCACGACGTTCAGTAACCTTTTGGGAACGAAAATCACCTTACGTATGTCCTTCCCCTCCAGGTACGGCTTCAACTTTTCGCTGGCCTGAGCCGCCGCCACGGCGCCCTCTTGATCCAGGTCGGCGGGCACGTCCATCCGGTCACGCAGTTTGCCGTTGACCTGAACTACCAGAGTTACCGTCTCTTTCACCAGAGCATCAGGATCGTACTCCGGCCAGGGGCGATCGAAAACCGAAGTCCCTTCCTCAGCATCGCTTCGAATCGCATGCCACAGCTCCTCGCCCAGGTGCGGGGCGAAGGGCGCGATGAGCCGGGCGAAGATTCCCAGTACCGATCTTAATCCCGGGAGCGGCCCGTCCGCTACCGCTTCATAGAGCGCGTTCAACAGCTCCATCATGCGGCTGATAGCCGTGTTGAAATGCAGCTCGTCCAGATCCTGGGTCACCTGCTGGATGGTGTAATGCAGCGCGTACCGGACCTCGGATGGCAGATACGTTTCTGTTCCGGTCTCCGCGGTTGTCGCATACTCCTGGAACAGACGCCAGAGTCTGTTGACAAAGCGGCTGATGCCCACGATGCCTTCATCCGACCAGTCGCCTCCCTGGGCGTAATCGCCCATGAACATGATGTACATGCGGAAGATGTCGGCGCCGTGCTCGCTCACGAAGTCGTCAGGGTTGACCACGTTGCCCTTGGACTTGGACATCTTCTCGCCCTTGTGAGTGATGACCCCCTGGTGCCGCAGGCGAGCGAAAGGCTCGTCGAAGTGGACCAGCCCGGCGTCATAGAGCGCCTTGGCGATGAAGCGGGCGTAGAGCAAATGCATGGTGGCGTGATCGGCTCCGCCGATGTAGTGATCCACCGGCAGCCATTTCTTTGCCAGGTCCGGATCGAAGGGGATATCGTTCCGCTCGGGTGACAGGTAGCGCAGAAAATACCAGGACGAGCAGACGAAGGTGTCCATGGTATCCGGATCGCGTTGGGCTTTTCCGCCGCAGGTCGGACAATCTACGTTCATGAACTCTTTCACCGCCGCCAGGGGCGATTTGCCCTTGGGTTTGAAGTCCTCGACGTTCTCTGGCAGCTTGACGGGAAGCTGGTCGTCCGGCACGGGGACTTCGCCGCATTTGGGACAGTGGATAATGGGAATGGGAGCGCCCCAGTAGCGCTGCCGGGAAATCAGCC
>JALGZU010000397.1 GCA_025774735.1 candidate division LCP-89 bacterium
CGGTAAACCACCAGCTCCCGGGTGACCGGGTTGTACTGGAACGGGGTGATCCCCAGAACCACGTAATCCACCCCTCGCATCTGCCGTTCCTCGGAAAGGAGCACCGGTGATTCCGGATAGTAAGCGTCGCGGTTGTAAATATCGGGATTCTTGACGTACTCCAGGGGAGAATCGTCGTTTCCCAGGGGGATGGGAGGGGCGGGGATGAGATCGATGTTGCTGAAAACTTCCGTCTTCGATGCGATGATGTCCACCGACGCTTTGGCCCCCGCGGGAATGGCGATGAACCGACCCGTGCCCGGCAGGTTCGGAGCTCCGGCGTCGTTGGGGAGGTAGACTCCCGGAATCTGAACGGCCTGCATTACCTGCCCGTCGATGCTGCGCTCGGAAATGACCATCTCCGGGATCGAGAAGACCACTTCGACTCCGGCGCCATCCTGCGAAATTAAGTTGAATCCCGCCGCGCCCCAGCTCTCTTCATAGGTGATGGTTTCCGCCGGCGTCGTCCCCGCGAAGGCGGAAACGATGAGAAGGCTGCTTAGGATTCGGATGAGCGTCTCTTTCATACGGCCCATGATGCGTCCCTGATTGATAGCTTCGGTTACAGAACTGCTGTTGCGATCCCCGCAAATAAAAAGTCACCCGGGCTTGGCACGTGATCATTTCGTCTGAAGCTTCCATGATACGCTCAACCGAGGTGATTTAATGTACGAAAAATAATTGACCGAGTCAAGCAGTATCTCGGACGGACTCTCGAAAGTCGCTCCTGCCGCCAGCCCCGTAATGTCTATGGTCACATGTTCGCGGCCCGCCGGGTCGATTTTACGTTTAACAGGCTCGCCACCGCCTCGATGACCCGTCCCTGATCTTCCTCGCTCAGTCCCACCGAACAGGGAAGGCTTAGCGCGCTGCGGTTCAGAGCCTCCGCCGCACCGCACTGGTAAGCCTGGCAGTCGCGGTGAGCTCTGCTTTTGTGCAGCGGCTGCCACAACGGACGCGTCTGGATGCCCCGCTCAAGTAGCGCCGCCATCAACTGCTTGCGAGTCAATCCGTATTGTCTCTGCTTTACCAGCGCCGTGTACAGCCATTGGGTGCTGAACGCCCACCCAGCTTCCGGCATCGCTTCGATGCCGGGAACCGTCTCCAGTCCTTTTCGATAAGTCGCCGCGATGCGCCGCTTCGCCGCGATGTGATCTTCCAGTTGCTCCAGCTGCGCGCAGCCCAGCGCTGCCTGCAGGTTGGTTAACCGGTAATTATAACCTTTCTCACGATGGATGTACTCCACCGGGTCGTCTTTGGCCTGAGTGGTGAGGTATCTCGCCCGCTCGGCCAGCCTCTTGTTATTGGTGACCAGCATCCCGCCACCGCCGCAGGTGATGATCTTGTTGCCGTTGAAGCTCAGGCAGGCGATGTCCCCGAAGCGGCCGGCTTTCTTTCCTTTATATGTAGCCCCCAGGCTCTCGGCCGCGTCTTCTATCACCTTCAAGCCGTATTTGCGGGCTGCGGACAGGATGGGATCCATGTCCACCGGGTGCCCCAGGATGTGCACCGGCAGGATCGCCCGGATGCGTCGCCCCGTCGCCTTGTTGTGCAGTTCTCCGTTGATCCAGTGGCATCTGTATTTCAGGAAATCGATCACCTTGCCCGGATCGATCTGCCAGGTCGCCCGGTCAGCATCGATGAAGACCGGCCAGGCGCCGCAATAGCGGATGGCGTTGGCCGGAGCGATGAATGCCAGCGTTGAAACCAGCACCTCGTCATCTGCCCGGACGCCCGCCGCCATCAGGGCGGTGTGCAGGGCTGCGGTCCCGTTGACCGTCGCCACGGCGTATTTAACGCTGAGATACTCCGTTGTCATTTTCTCGAATCGATCCACATAATCGCCCGCGGACGATACCCATCCAGAATCCAGACACTCCTTGACGTATTCCCACTCCCGCCCCTGCAGGTTCGGTTCAGATAGCGGGATAAAGTCGCTTCCTAAATCGATACATCTTTCAATCGGATCGATCATACCTCTACCCCCTTCGGCCCCATGCCGGCAGCCCAGTTTTTCGGTTCCAGCGGATTGCTCGGGTAAGCCTCCACTCCTTGCCCCGTCCTCCACCAGTGCCAGAGCCGCTCCTGTAACAGCGGCGTGCTGGCGATTCTCTCCCATAGTTCGCTCAGGTCGTTGCTCGTAAACTCGCTCCCCGACCGGGGATACCCGAATTCCTCCATCAGGTCCCCGATGATGCTCTCCGTGAAGGCGGTCTCCCACGACTCCAGTTTCGACCGCCAACGCTCTGTCGTCTCTGCTGAAATACTACTGACGGGCACATCCGCGAAGGCTGTGTTCGGCTTCCATTGCTTGCCGGTGTTATCCTGGTATTTCGTCGGATCGAGCATGGCCGGATCGAATTCGATCCCCAGGAACGCGCACATCCCTTCTGCAAAACGCTCCGGATCTGAGACCACCTCTTCGTGCCGCACCGTGAGGAACCGTTCCCCCGGCAGCGCCTTCGCCGTTGTCGCCGCCCAGTCCATGGCGTGCAGGCAGGCGAAAACCGCATCCAGGTAGCGGTGCGGAGCCTCGATGGTGAATTCCCGGTACGATGCCAGCACGTCACGTGGATCCCGGATGATCTGGATGGCCTGCCCATCTGGAAACATCTGCAGAAAAAGCGGGATGTTCGTCCACTGCAAGAGGCTCTTCTCACCCCAGCGCAGTTCCGCGTCGCCCTCGCACCAGGTCTCCGTCATAATAACGTCGTAAATCTCCTTCAGAGTGATCGTCTCCAACCCCTCGAGCTTCCTCAGGATGCGCTCCTCGGGAATCTCAATGGAGAACCTCTCCCCGAGCCGTTCCCTGGCCTCGGATACGATCTCCCCGTAGCGCAGCGAACACGGCTCGAACCGTCCCAGGTAGAAGCGGTAAAAATTCAACGAATCTGAGGCTACCCGCAGGCGCGGATGTGCCCCCAGCAGCTTCGCCACCAGGGTCGTGCCGCTGCGGTAAACACCGGTTAGGAAAATTGGGCCGTCAGGCATTCGCTGTAACCCTTTCGCAATTCCTCCGCGCCGATCTTCTTGATATGAGAGCGTAAGTCCAGCGGTAAAACGGCGTCTGGATGTCGAAGTTGTCGGTGTGGTACTCGCCATCCCTCGTGCGGATCGCCAGGTACGGCTGAGGACCGAAGATTGGTTCGTCGCAGGAGACCGACAGGTGCAGCGGTCCCCCCGGATCGCTCTGATCGATCTCGATGTTCAGGATGTTCGCCTCCGGCTCCCGGTGATCCCCGAAAACCGTCCGGTTCATCGCCTCCCGCGCCTCGCAGTATTTGAAGCGCACTTGGGGGTAATCCGGCGTCACGTTGCGTAGCAGCTCGCGCACGTACTCGACGTCCTTGCCGACGTCCCGGAAATCGTGGTCGGTGAATGCCAGCAG
>JALGZU010000398.1 GCA_025774735.1 candidate division LCP-89 bacterium
ATGGGAATTGGCGCCGCAATTCGAAATAGAGGGATCAACGCCTCATCGCCGAGTAAGCGGGCCAGGGGCGCGGCTGCGCTGAAGAATAGCAGGCTTACTGTCGAAGCGAGACCGAGCTGCAGGAATAGTCCCTTACGAAAGATCGATTCGGACTTTTCCGGCTGTGAAGAGACGTACCGGGAAACGGCCATCGGTAAGCCGGAAGCCACAAACGTCCGGATCATCGTAGCCGCATACAGGGTAACCCCAAACAAGCCGTATTCAACCGGGCCGAGATAGCGGCCCAGCACGATATGCATAACATAAGCGCTGACCAGAAAGGTCCCCTGCGCGGCGAATAGGTACGTGGTGCCGATCCGTACTCGAGGCGGGTTCATGCACCCTCCCCCGGTTTTTCAGCTTCCCCGTCGTCCGGATCAACTGGCAACCGGGAAATAACAGCTCTGATCTTGCCGGAGCTGTCGTAATCAAGCCTCTCCAGGATTTCCGGGATCACCTCCAGTTCGCCCCGGAGGAGTCCCTTCACTCTCTGCACCAGTTTCCCCACCTGTTCTTCTGAGGGTTTTAACCGGGGAACGATCTGCAGCTTGATGGACTTTACGTCCTCCTGTACTATCCGAAAAGAGGAAAGCCAGAGAGTATCCCTGATTTCCTGGAAGACCATTCCGGAGAGCCACTCCCCCGATGGCAGGCGGATGCGCTCGTCGCTGCGCCCGATTACCCTTTCCAGTCTGCTGAAAGCAATGCCACAGGAACAGCGATCCTTCATGCGTATCGCCCGGTCACCCAGCCGGTAGCGGATGAAAGGAAATTCACGCCCGTCCAAGTACGTCACAACGACTTCACCTTCGCTACCGTCGGACACCTCATTCCCTTCATCATCCAGCAGTTCGACGATGAGGGCGTCATCATTCACATGCATACCCTGATGTGCCCGGCATTCCCAGGCGATATTGCCGACCTCGCGAGTTCCATACAGATCGAAGACTTCAGCGTTGAAAGATTCAGCGATCAAGCGTCGGACCACCGGGTCCAGAACCTCAGCTCCCGTGCAGATCATTGGAATATACAACGCTTCTCCCCGGGTTCGCAGCATCTCTGCAATGGATAGCAGGCCACTGGGGTAGCCGTGCAGATGCTGGGGGCGGATCTGCCTGAGTCTGGCGAGATTCTCTTCAGGAGTATCCGTTACCGAAAGCCAGTACTTTCTCAATACCCCCAGTCGCTCGAACCAGTGCCGCCCGGTGAGGCTTTCCACCGATGACTTCAGAACGGCCTGGCGGTGGTAAAAACGGAAGCCGGTCTGACCGAAAGCGCGAATCACCTTAGCTTTGATATAATAGAGATCCCGCCAGGTGCGCAGGATTCTCAGCGGATGACCGGTCGATCCGCTGGTAAGCTCTTCCATCCAGTCGATTTCATCCGAATCGGTATCGGGTTGGACCGTCACGACATCCAGGGGATCGGTTTCCCGGAGCATCTGCTTCTCTAAAATGGGTAACTGCTTGAGATCCTCTATCCCTCTGAGGTTGTCAGGCTGCACGGAATGTTGATCGAACAGCCGCCGGTAAAAGGGACTGTTGTGATAGGCCATCCCGATCAGATCGCGCAGTTTCCAGACCTGATAGCGACAAATCTCCTCCGTCGTCCAGGCAAGCCTCTCCTTCATATCCAGAAGAACGCAATATGTCTGCCACCACTTCATCGGTTTTATTCTCGAATGGTCTTAGGTAGACTCAGCTTATGCACCCCTTTGCCCCTCCCTGAACGGATGTGGAAGCGACGAAACGACGCTGCGGATCTTGCCGGATTTTTCGCGTGGTATCACCTCCACGCGCCTTGTCTCGATGCGGATATCTCCTCCCAGGCGATCCACCAGAACTGTGCGAATCTGACTTGTCGGATCGGACTCCGGATCCGAAGCCACCCACTCCACGATGAGCACCTTCTCTGTCTCTTGAATGATGCGGAACCGGGATAACGCACGTACAGCCTTCATCAGCAGTGAGATTTCCAGAGCGGAGTAGAGTTTTCCACCCGACCCGATGATGAAGCCGTCGGAACGGCCGTGGATCCTCTGGAGCAGTGGAAAACTGCAACCGCAGGAACAGTTCCGTTCTGACCGATGTACAACATCTCCGACGCGGTACCGGATGATGGGCATGACCCGGAGGTCGAAATTGGTAACGACAACCTCGCCTCTTCCCCCCGGCTCAACCGGCCTGTCCTCATCTAATACTTCGACGTAGAGCGAATCCGCATTGACGTGATATCCGGAACGCTCCCCGCATTGAAAAGCAATATGTCCGACTTCGTTGGCTCCGTAAAGATCGATGGGATTCACCCCCCACTGCCGGGTGAGAATCTCCCGGTCCTGATCGGTCAGAACCTCGGCCAGAGTGAAGATCAGCCTGGGGCTCAGAGGCTTTGCCAGCGACCGGCTTATCTCCTCTCCTATCACCATCAAACTCGATGGAAATCCGATGATCACGTGCGGTTTTGCAGCTCGCAACCGTTCCACGTTGAGCTCGCAGCAGTCATATACTGAGAGGAACTGCTCATTCATGAAACCCAGACGGTGATACCAGCGCTCCTTCGGCGCCGAATGCCGCGGTTCGGTAATGTTGACTATGCGATAGTGCGGTTTCAATCCGTTGTAGAGCAATTCCCGGGTTACGGTAAAACCCATGCGCAGCCGCTCGCTGGGGTGATACCGCAGTTCCAGCGGTATGCCCGTGGAACCGGAAGACCGATAGGTGATCCAGGAACGATTGTCACCATCCGGATCGATGAATTCACCAGATTGATCCCTTAAAGTCTCCTTCTCGAGGATGGGAAAACGCACCAGATCCTCCGGTGTCCGAAAATCCCGGGGTTCCGCACCGATCTGATCGAACTGCTTGCGGTAATAAGGGATATGTTGGTAGCAATAGTCCAGCAGATCCGCCAGCTTGCGCCGTCTCAGATCTTCGAGCTTCCCGCCGGACCAGTCCAGCCGTCTGCGTAATCGGTTGAGATGGTAGAGTGAGTGCAGCGCGCCCATGGCCTATCGTGGCTCCAGAACGTTTGCCAGAGCT
>JALGZU010000399.1 GCA_025774735.1 candidate division LCP-89 bacterium
CCAGGAACCTTCACCCTGCAAGCCGAGGAGGCAACAAAATCAAATCTAATAGCCATGGCACCGAACGCCGGGATGCTCCACATCGCCTGCCATGGCGTGTTTGACTCAAAGAATCCTGAATTCTCCACCCTCTTCCTGGCCCACCAGGGTGATGATGATGGCGACGGCAGGCTGGAAATGCACGAGATATTCGGACTAAATCTGGATAATTGTTCGCTGATTACACTCTCCGCTTGCGAAAGCGCGCTGGGCGGAATTTCGGGTGGCGATGAAATCATCGGATTGAACAGGGCGTTCATCTATGCCGGCAGTCCCCGTGTGATCTCCACACTCTGGGAGGTGGACGACCTGGGCACGGCCGTTCTGATGAAGAAATTCTACCGCCATATAAGAGCAGGTCTGAGTCCATCCGAGGCGTTGCGCCTGGCTCAGCAGCACGTGCGCCGGCGTATTCATTCCCACCCGGCTTACTGGGCGGCATTTATTTTAACCGGTGAGCCCGGCCATTTGCCAAACTAAACGGGCATGGGGCATGATAAACACATGTACGAGGGAGAAAAATGGGAATCGAGTGGTATAAGGGGTTAGAAATTTATGCAAAAGGTGGTTCTGCATGGTCAGGGGGCTAAAATTCTGGTGGATTTCCTTCGCTACGGCATTATTGCTATTAGCCGGCAATTTGGTCGTGTCACAGGAACTCTTCGACGAATCTGAAGATGAATCCGCTGAAGTGCCAACCGGTTTGGAGGAAACCTCGTCAGAGCGCACTGGCGAAGTTACCTTTGTCGAGGGTCGCGCCCGCAGACGCCCGCTGGACGCTAACCACTGGTTAAAAGCCCTGGAAGGTAGCGAAATCATAAGCGGTGACAAGGTCCGCACTCTCCGGGATTCACGGGCCGAGCTTTCGCTCCGGGAACTGAACATCATCCGTCTCGCACCTTCGACGACTATTGACATCGTCAAGTTGTACGAAGAATCCCGTGAGGGTCGGGATGAGACTCAGATTGACGTCGAACGCGGAGATATCTGGGCTCTCGTCGGTGAAGTGACGGAGAACACGTCTTTCGATATCTCCACACCTGTCGTCGGAGCGGCGATCACCGGCACCCAGTTTCGCATCAGCGTGGATGATGATTCGTCCACAACTTTGAAAGTTTACGAAGGGGAAGTCCATGTGACAAACCTGCCTGACCGGGAAGATCTCATCCCCAGGAAACTTCCCCAGACCGGTCCCGGACAGATTCCGGGTCCTCAGCAGATTCCCGGGCCGCGCGAAGTCACGTTCGAGGTCTGGTACTATATCGTTAAGAACATGCAGGAGATCCGCATCGGCAAGGATGGACAGCTTCTCAGTTCCGGTTCCTTCAGCCTGGAAGATGATGATGAGCAAACTGAATGGGTGCTATGGAACCTGGATAGGGATCAAGAACGTAAAAAGTATTAGGAGCAGTCTTTTTTACGAGATCCCTCGAGGGTGCGGATTGCTTTAGTAGAAACAATATAGTGTAGATTAACTGAGATCGGATACAATGTATACACCTGCTTTTCAAGCGATTGCCCCCCGCAATAAATTCTGGCGGTATAAGGAGGAACTTATGCGGTTAACCATAGCGACCTCTTTGATCGGCGTTTTGATGCTTTCCCCGGTGGGATCAGCTTCTGCCCAGAGCGTCGTACAACAGATCGGTATGAACGGCGCGGTCGATTTTTCCAACCGGACCATCACTGCGACCGGTATTGGGGTGTCCGGGGGTACGGGGGGCCGGGCCGGCGTCATTCGAGCGGCCAAGCTCGACGCGCTTCGTAATCTCATCGAAGCAATCAACGGGATCGCTCTAACCTCGGAAACCACGGTAGAAAATCAGATGCTGGCGAGCGACGTGGTGAGAACCAGGGTTCAGGGCATCGCTAAAAACTACCGCCCGGTGGGAGACCCCCGCTATTACGATGACGGGTCAATAGAAGTGACCATCGAGATGAGCCTTGATGGACCTTTTCTCGAAGCCATCCTGCCCGAGGGCATGGGAAAGGGTCAACCGCTCTCGTCCGCCGTAGTAGGAGTCGCCTATACGGGCTTGATCATCGACGCGACCGGATTAGGAGCCCGCCCGGCTCTGTCACCCAGAATTTTAAATGAAAACGGACAGGAAGTGTACGGATCCAGTTTCGTCAGCCGGGAATGGGCTATCAAATACGGTATGGCGGGGTACGAGAAGGAGATGACATCGGCGCTCAGGAATGACCGGATAACCGATAGACCCCTGGTAACCAAAGCATTGAGTGCATCCGGTTCCAGCCGGGCTGACCTCGTCATCTCCAACCAGGACGCAGAGACACTTCACGGCATGAAAGAGAACTTGAGTTTTCTCCAAAAATGCCGGGTAATCATCATTCTGGACTGAGAGCATTGTCGCTGAGTTTTTTAAGGATCCATCCATCGGAGGATTTCATGTTTAACCGGCTATATATCCCTGTAACGCTGCTACTGTCGGCGATTCTACTGACTTTCACCGGATGCGGGCCGAAACAACGCGCTGCCGAAGGCCTGCTCGACACACCCGAATCCCATTACAACCAGGGCCTGCGCAAGTTTGAACTGGGCGATCTGGATGCAGCCCAGGCGCAATTCGAAGACGCCCTGCACCTCGATGCCAAATATGCTCCGGGGCATGCAGGACTGGCCCTCGTATTCGCAACCCGCGGCAGCGACATCGCCGATCCAAAATCGAAAGAGCGAAAAGAATACCTGAAAAAAGCTGCCAAACACATGGATGAAGCGATTGATCAGGATAAAAAGAACCTCGACGTCTGGGTGGCATCCATCCGCTTTCATGCGATCCGCAAAAAGGGAGATGATTGGATCGAAGACTGCGAAAAGAGCCTGCGCAAAGCTCTGAAAATCAATCCTGACAGCGATGCAGGCTATTACTATATGGGATTGGCGTATAAAGAGGCGTACTCCTTCAGGCTGTCGGAAGACGTGCTGCGAAACGCTATCGAGGTTGACGGAATGTACGCGGAAAAGGCGGGGGAAGCCCTGCAGCAGGTTCACAAGATCGTTCAAGCTCAACCC
>JALGZU010000400.1 GCA_025774735.1 candidate division LCP-89 bacterium
ATCCAAAGCCAGCTTCATGATGGCGCCGAGGTAGTCGGTTGGGGTGATAATCTCGGCTTTGATGTAGGGTTCTTCGACGACCACCTGTCTGCTGATCTGGGGCATCTTCGCCGGATTGTCGATCAGCAGTGTTTCTGCGTTCTCAAGCGTCACCCGGTATTCAACGCTGGGTAGGGTCGTAATCAGGTCCAGATCGTATTCCCGCTCCAGCCGTTCCTGTACCACCTCCATGTGCAGCATACCCAGAAACCCGCAGCGGAAGCCGAATCCCAGAGCGACCGAGGACTCAGGTTCCCAGGTAAAGGCTGCGTCGTTCAGCGCTAATTTTTCCAGAGAATCCCGCAAGGTGGGATAGTTGTCGCTGTTGGTCGGATAGAGACCGGCGAAAACCATCGGTTTGATTACTTTGAAACCAGGCAGGGGTGAAGTCGAAGGATTTTTCCGGGAAGTTATGGTATCCCCCACCCTCGTCTCACGGATCAACTTGCACCCGGGAATGATATACCCCACATCGCCCGTAGAGAGCTTCTTGCCGGCCTTCCGCTTCAAACTCAGAACCCCAACTTCTTCCACATCATACTTCTTCCGGTTGCTCATGAACTGGATCGGCATCCCCTTTTCGATGCTTCCGTCGAAGATACGGATATAGGGCACCGCACCCCGATAGGTGTCGAAGACGGAATCGAAGATCAAGGCGCGTAGAGGCGCATCGGGATCGCCGGACGGCGGTGGAATCCGGCGCACGATCGCTTTCAGGACTTCGGGCACCCCGTGTCCGAACTTGGCGCTGATCAGCAGAATCTCTTCGGGATCACAGCCCAGCAGATCGACAATATTCGCAATCGTTTCGTCGATCTGTGCTGAGGGCAAATCGATCTTATTGATGATGGGGATAATCTGGAGATCGTGTTCGATGGCCAGGTACAGGTTGGAAAGTGTTTGCGCTTCGATGCCCTGAGTTGCATCTATGATCAGCAGGGCGCCTTCGCAGGCGGCCAAGCTCCGGCTCACCTCGTAAGTGAAATCAACGTGCCCCGGCGTGTCGATGAGGTTCAGGGTGAACTCCCCCAGCTCAACATCCCGGTAAGGCATCGTTACGGCGTGAGCTTTTATGGTGATGCCGCGCTCCTGCTCCAGATCCATGTCGTCCAGTATCTGACCGCGGGCTTTCAAGGGTGAGACTACCCCGGTCAACTCCAGAAGCCGGTCGGCCAGAGTCGATTTCCCGTGGTCGATGTGCGCAACAATACTGAAATTACGAGTGTGTTCCATGTAGAAATTACGGTTGTATTCCTGCGGGTGTTGGCCTTCTCAAATTGGTCGGTCTCATCTTTCGGAAACCGAAATAAAGAAAAAGCAACTCTGATGAGTTGCTCTATTTCCGGATTAGGATTCGGCCTCCGATCAGGACTCCTCAGCAGCCGCTTCGGGCTTGGATTCCTTCTCGACTTTTTGCTTGGTTTTCTTGGCGGTGGCGGCTTTGGCTTTCTTCTTTTTCTCGCCGCCCATGGCCTCCCGGTCAACGAGTTCCAGGATGGCGACGGGAGCAGCATCTCCGCGACGCTGCCCGAGTTTTACGATGCGGGTATATCCACCATTCCGGTCAGCATAGAACGGACCGATGGTTTCAAAGAGTGTCTTGACGATGGCCTTCTGGCGAATGTGCTTCAAGACATGCCGGCGGCTGGCCAGGTCGCCTTTCCGCGCAAATGTGATCATGCGCTCAACAAAGGGACGAACCGCGCGCGCTTTCGCCACGGTAGTCCGGATCTGTTTCTCTTTGATTAAACAGCAAGCCATGTTGGCCAGTAACGCCTTACGATGGCTGGTGGTTCGGTTCAGATGTACTTTCGAATTCTGATGTCTCATGACAAAGTTCTGGTTAAGTCAAAAGGCGTCGTGATGACGCTCTGATTCATGCTCTCTTAACGCCGCTTCGATTCGGGCCCCAGGTAGCGTTCCACGTCCATGCCGAATTCGAGACCGTGTTCTTTCAGGATCTCGGTCAATTCCGTCAGGGACTTGCGGCCGAAATTCTTAAATTTCAGCATCTCCGCTTCATCTCGACCGACCAGATCGGAGATAGTGCGTATCTTGGCTTCCTTCAGGCAGTTGGCACTGCGGACGGAAAGTTCCAACTCGTCGACGGATTTCTTGAGGAGCTTGCGAATGCGAAGAGCCTCCTCATCGATCTCCTGGTCAGCCTCCTCTTCCTTGGCCTTGATGTCAAAGTTGATGAAGAGCTGGATGTGATCCTTGAGAATTCTTCCTGCGACCGAGAGGGCGTCATCGGGAGTCACTGAACCGTCGGTGGTGATTTCCAGGATGAGTTTCTCGTAGTCCGTGCGCTGACCGATGCGGGTGTTCTCCACTGAATAGGTAACATTTCGAATCGGTGAGTAGATAGCATCGATGGGAATGGTACCGATCGCCTGATCCGGAATCCGGTTCTCCTCTGCGGGGATGTAACCGCGCCCACGTCGGATGAGCAACTCCATATCGAAGTCGGCGGATTCCTCCAGGGTGGCAATGTGCTGCTCGGGATTCAGAATCTCGAAATCCGTGTTCCCTTTCTGGACGTCTGCTGCCGTAAACACCCCGGGGCCTTTCAGATGTACGATGACCTTGTCCGGCTTGCGATTCATAATCTTGATTCGCAAGGCTTTCAGGTTCAGCACGATATCCGATACATCTTCCACCACGCCCGGGATCGTCGAGAATTCGTGAAGAACCGCATCGATTCGCATGGACACGATCGCGGCACCGGTCAAAGACTCGATTAACACCCGGCGCATGGCATTGCCTACGGTGACCCCATAGCCACGTTCCAGGGGCTGAACAATGAAGCGTCCGAAAGTCGTCGTATAGGTCGCTTCATCCAATTCCACTGCTTCCGGCATCTGGAAATTGGAGCCGTTCATGTATTTCGCCTCCGATATTATTACTTAGAATATAATTCCACGACCATCTGTTCCTGAGCCCGGATGGGAATGGCGTCGCGAGCGGGGTAATTGACGAAAACGCCTTCCATACGCGCTTTATCGAGCTGCACGTAAGGGACCAGATTGC
>JALGZU010000401.1 GCA_025774735.1 candidate division LCP-89 bacterium
GGGCAACGTCGATCCAGAGGAGAAATGGAAGGACGATCCGGAAGAGAGCCTGGCATTGTACGAAAACCTGACCGAGGAGGCGCTCGAGGAACGCACCCCTGATATCGTGCTATGGCCGGAAACAGCCTTGCCGGTGTATCTCGGATATCAGCTCAAATATTCGCAACGGCTCCGAGACCTGGCGAAAAAATATGGTGTTTCGATTCTGACCGGGGCGCCTCATTACGATATGAAAACGGGATCGGCGCGCGGCCACGACCGTTATAATTCGGCTTTCTTTTTCCCGTCCGATGGATCGCCTCCGCTGCGGTATGACAAGATCCGGCTGGTGCCCTTCGGCGAGCGAGTACCTTTTCAAAAATGGTTCCAGTTCCTCGGGGAACTAAACTTCGGTCAGGCGGAGTTTACACCAGGGAAAAGGTATGCAGTTTTCAACCTCACCGGGGAAACCCATATATCGGCGCAGATCTGCTTTGAATCGATTTTCGGGCAGGAAGCTCGACGGTTCGTGACAAACGGCACGGAGGTACTCTGTAATCTGACCAACGACGGCTGGTATGGCCGCTCGACAGGACCTTACCAGCACGCCGCGCTGGTTCGGTTCGTCTGTATCCAGACTCGCCGTCCGCTGCTCCGTTCCGCCAACACCGGAATATCACTGGCCGTGGACCGCACAGGACGAGTCATCGATCTGCTTCCCCTGGGAACGAGTGGAACCATGAGTGCAGTGGTAAACTCTGGCGGGGACGTTCGCACATTCTTCCTTCAACACGGTGAACTCATTCCGCAGTTGCTGGCGTTTATCGGTCTGATCGGGCTCTTATTGATCTGGTTAAAAGTGCAGTTCAAGCGGCACGATGAAGTATGACAGCCGTTTCGCCCTACATCATTTCGCTGATCATCGCCCTGCTTCTGATTGTTCCGCTTGTGGCTCAGGAGTCGGATGAAGTGGAGGGGATAGAGACATCTGAAACGATTCCGGCTGGTTCATCCGAGGATTCCACAGTGGTCGTTATGGGCGACAGCCTGGCGATCGTTGCGAGCGACAGTCTGAGTGCCGAAAGCGGCACCCGGGGGAATCTAGTACAAGGCCTCTTTACACCAATCGTATTGACGGCTTTCATTGGGGGAATTGTTTACCTCATATTCACCCAGCGGGGCCGCTGAGATCAATCATGCTGAAAACCGACATGAAAAGAACTTTCGTATATTTATCACTGATAATCAGTTTCAGTCTCGCGCTTCTGGTGTCCGGGTGCGGTCGTGTCGACCTGTTGGAAACCATGAGCGCCGAGGAGCAATGGGAAGTCGCCAAGGAGTATTTCGAGCGAGAGAAATACCTCGACGCCATTGATCTGCTCACCCTCTTTACGCTGAATTTCTCCGGGTCAACCCTGATCGACAGCGCCCAGTATCTAATGGCTGAGAGTCATTTTGTTCTGCAGGAGTATATTTTAGCGGAAGCAGAGTACGAGCGTCTGGTGCAGAACTTCCCCCAGAGTCCTCTGGTCGATGATGCCTGGCTAAAGATAATTCTCTGCAATTTTTATATGGCTCCCCGATTCGACCTGGACCAAAAGTACACCGATAAGACTGTGGATGCGATCAGGGATTTTCAGGATATGTATTCCGGAGCCGATATACCGGTCCGCCTGGCGGCAAAACCGACTACCGGACAAGTTATGAGAAGTATCTTCACCCTGGGCATCTGGAAGCCCAGGCCCGCCCGGGTCGCGGAGGTGCCTCTGGAACGCACCGAGGTCGTTTATTCCCACAGGAGTCTGGGTTTCGGTAATTGGTTATTGCGCGTGATAACTTTCGGTCTCTACGATCCCGGTCTTCCTGATTTGAAGACACCGTCTTCAACTCTGGTTGGGGGCGACTGGGTAGTCGAGCGGGCTCTCGAGGAATCGAGATCACGCCTGGCGCAAAAGGCCTTTAAATCGGGCGAGCTCTATTACCGCATGAAAAAATATCCCTCCGCGATCATCTACTTTGATTCGGTGATCGAGGGATATAATGATACTCCCTGGGCGGAGCATGCTCTCAAATTGAAGGGGGATTCCTACTCCGCCATGAAAAAATATCAGGACGCTGTCCAGGCGTACGAGCTATATCTGGATCTCTATGGATCGGATGGGCGCGGCGATGTGGAATCCCGCCTCGAGGAATGCCGTTTTCAGTTGAGCACTTCACTCGAACGAACCGGGACGCTGTCGCCGTGACGGCATCTAACGACAGGGTGGCATTCGACCTGGCTGCTTCCGGCCGCATCGGACTCTTAGGGGGAACGTTCGATCCGCCGCATTGGGGGCACATCCGGGCTGCACTGGGAGCTGCGGATGAACTGACGCTGGATCAGTTGGCTTTTTTACCCGCAGTGCACCCGCCGCATAAGAATGACCGTTCTTACAGCCCCCTGGATCTGCGCCGCAAGATGGTCGAACTCTGCCTTAACATCGACCCAAGATTCCGCCTTTGCATGATTGAGGAAGAGGAAAATCTCCCCGGTACCACCTATGAAACCGTGCAGAAGCTGCGCGAATCCGGCTTTACCGAGGATACCTGCCATCTGATCTGGCTGATGGGCTCGGATTCGCTGCAGGATTTGTCTTCCTGGCACCGCCCTGAAGAGCTGTTGGATAGTGTTGAGGTTGGCATCATGCCCCGACCAGGATTCCCTGCCCAAAACGTGGGATCCCGCTTTGCTGAACGGGTACGCCATCTGAATACACCTCTAATCGAGATTTCCGCAAATGAGATTCGATCAAAGGAGATCCGCCTGGGTGAATCCGTGCCGGCACCAGTGGCGCAATTCATCATCGATTCAGGTTTGTACGGTTTCTCCCATCAAAAAAACGCTTGAGGCGAATAACAATTCCTGTACTTCAGCCGTATAACCATCTATTACTATCTAAACGAGCGAACATAACGTGAATTCAAATCAAGTGAAAGCAGCTCAACCTTCAATTCTGTCGCGTGTATGGAAACAGTTCACCTCGATGAAATTCGCCATCATCGTGCTGATTATCCTCGCTGTAGTGTCCGTCGCCGCGCTTTTCCTG
>JALGZU010000402.1 GCA_025774735.1 candidate division LCP-89 bacterium
CTGAAAGCCTACTTTACGCGTCTGGCGAATCGATTCGCGGATCCCATCAAGGGTAATATCCTTTTTGATGCCATCGAGAATTGCCTGATCGCCGGATTCGATGCCGTAAGAAATCATCCAGCAACCCGCCTGTTTCATCAGTTCCAGCAACTCCACATCGACGTTATCGACCCGGCTGTTGCATACCCAGCGTATCTCCAGATTCCGGCGTATAATCTCCCGGCAAAGTTCTTTGATGGCCGCCTTGATGATAGTGAAGGATTCTGACCAGAAGAAGAAATCCTTCACCCCGTATTTCTCGCCCAGGAATTCCAGTTCATCGACAATTTTGGGCACCTTACGCAGGCGAATCTTCTTGCCGTAATAACTCTGCGCAACGCAGTAAGTGCACTTGTACGGGCAGCCTCGCGCCGTGGTGACCATCAGGAAATGATTGCCTGAGAACGGGAGCCGGTAATTGTCGAGATCGATCAAATCCCAGGCCGGGTAAGGCAATTCGTCCAGGTTTTTCAGGAAATCCCGGTCTGGGGCATGAGAGATGGTTCCGTTCTGCTTGATTGATAACCCAGGTACGCCGGCCGCACTGTCTCCCTTGGCAAGGCTGTCGGCCAGATCAGCGATGCTCAACTCCGGCTCGCCGCGCACGATGAAATCGAGTGCTTCGGTTAAAGCAAAGGACTCTTCAGGCAATGTCCCCACGTGAATGCCGAATGCAGCAACTTTCGCTTCTGGGAGAACCTCCTTCACCAGCGGCGGAATGCTCATATCGAAGTTAATCGACGGGGTTGTCGAATTCATTACGACGAGATCTGGAGCATAATCGCTAAGAATCTCCTTCAACTTCTCCCCGTCCACCCCTTCAACGCTGCAATCGTTGACGCGCACTTCGTGGCCGCGTGCCCGCAGAACCGCAGCCGACTCGGTCAGAGAGATCGGCGGCCAGGTAGTCGTCCAGACCCCCTCCTTCTGCATGCAGCGGCCTTCCCGCGTAAATCCAAAATCGCCCGGGGAAGGCGGATTAATGAGGTGTACCTTCATGGTCGCGATCAAGAAGCCGGAGTTGGCTCATCCCTTACGACGGGTATCTCCACCGCCTTCTTCTTGTTAAACAATTGCCTCGACGTAAACGCGTACCGGATTAATGTGAAAAAGTTTATCTTAGATCGCTTCATCAACTGCAGGGCATAGCAGGATTGAAAAACGAGCCGGAAAAGCGGATTGGGCGGCAACTTGATTAATTGCCGGATCAGAGGCTGCAGGAAAGGGTACCGGACGGCCAGGTGGAAGAACTTCTGCAGGTTCTCCTTCTGACGCATCTCGCGGTCCTGTAAAAGCGAACTGGTGAAATAGCTGCCTCCGATCTCATCCACGGGGAGTTCGTGCCCCAGATCTCTTTCGATACGCGTGCGAATCTCCGTGCCCGGATAGGGTTGCAGCACCGAACACCAGGGGAAGTCCGGCCGGATCTTCGCATTAATCTTAACCGTCTGGAAAGCATCTTTCAGCGTCTCGTCCGGCAATCCCACCATATTATAGGTACCAAAATAAATCTTATACTTTTTGAAGAGCCGGGCTGCTTCGTAGATATGTTTGTCCTTGACGCCCTTGGCCAAAACTTCGTTGCGGATGCTCTCGACTCCGGACTCGATGCCGAAGACGCAGGAGAAACAGCCGGCATCCTTAAGAGCAATAACCAGATCTTCATCCACCAAGTTGGCGCGCACCGTTGAGAGAAACGACAGCCCTATCTCCCGACGGTACAGATCCAGGAACGGGTAGAGCCATTTCCGGTTGACGATCAGGATATCGTCAGAGAAACCGACAAAACGGATGGGATACCGCTCCTTGACCTGCCGGATCTCCTCGATGACGTTCTCTTTGCTACGGAACCGCACCCACTTGCCTTTGTCGTGGTAGAGCTTCATCAGGGTATGATTGGCGCAGAAGTTACATTTATAGGCGCAGCCTCGTCCGGAAAGAAAGTTCTTCGACGTCTCCCGGGCGGTGATGGGATAACGGTCGTAATAGGTGCGGTCGGGAAATGGCAGGCTGTCCAGGTCGTGGATCAACGGTCTGACGGCATTCTGGATCACCTCGCCATCACGCATGGTCCAGATATTTGCTACCCGGGTTGGATCCCCTTCGCCCTCTATCGCTTCGGCCAGCTCCACGACAGCCTCTTCGCCTTCACCAACGCAAACGTAATCGATCACCGGTTCGCGCACGATCCAGGGGTAAAATGTTGGGTGAGGCCCTCCGATGATCACGTTCACTTCAGGATGGTCGGATTTGTAACGGCCAGCGAAATCGAGTGCCCAGTGGTGCATCCCCGTGGTGCAGGAAAAGCCGATAATCTGCGGATTATAAGCCTCCACGTCGCTGAACGCATTGGTCCCCTGTACGTCCACGAAGATGCGGCTTTCATGCCCCTCGCGCTGGATGTAAGCGCTCAGGGACATCAATCCGAGATTCTCGGTTAATAAATTCTGTACGAGTGCGAATCTGGCCATTTGAAGTTTGCCATTGCGTATTCACCAGCTGGTCAGGTGCATTACTCAGTTTTTCCACTTCCCCAGTAATGTTAGCAGCAGAATAACTGCAAATTCAAACGATTTTTGAAAGAATTTTGGCGTTTTGATAGCGATGCGCAGAAGCCTGATTGGATTCAGATAGAACTTTGCCAAGGCCTTCCGCCGCAATTTATCCAACCGCTCAGACGGAACGTTGGAGAGGTTCAGCGAAACCTGGTAGTAATTTTTAAAATCGCTGTCTACCGACAAGCCGGCATCTAGCGCCTGCTGCCAGAGGTCCGTACCGGGGAACGGCGTAAGGATAAAGATATTCGCCGTATGCAGCCTTGATTTTGTGACAAAGTTGATCGTTTCCCGCACCTCTTCCTCCGTTTCTGTGGGGAAACCGAGGATAAAGAAGCCGCCCAGATAAAATCCTTTTTTGTGTGCGAGTTTTATATTCGCCTGGGCTTTTTCGAGATTTAGGTTCTTTCTAACCTCTTTCTGGATTCTCTTCGATCCAGACTCGATGGCGAATACCAGTCTGTAGGTG
>JALGZU010000403.1 GCA_025774735.1 candidate division LCP-89 bacterium
AAATCTTGTCAATATATTTTTCCAATATATTTCTTTTAGAACGCGTTTAACACTTAAAATAATCGCCTATTTGGTAATATTGTCGACATATTATTGACGGGATGCCATAAACGACAGATACTGGGAGCGGGGCTGGACAAAAACAATGATTGAAGACTACGGATGGTTCTTACTAGCCGGCTGGCTTGGCGTTAGTTTAATGATGCTGGCGCTTTGGGCCCACCAGCGCTCCACGAAGGACGCCAGTGCGGTGGATGTCGGCTGGGCAGCAGGTTTAGGTTTGCTGGCAATCTTTTATGCGATCTTTGCCCCGGGGGATCCCGGACGCAGGCTCTTGATTGGATTTCTCGCCGGATTCTGGTCCTTCCGTCTGGCAAGCTACCTTCTCACCCACCGTGTCATTGGCAAGGAAGAAGATGGTCGCTATCAAACATTGCGTACCCGGTGGGGCGATCGAGCCCAATGGAACTTTTTCATTTTCTATCAAGCCCAGGGATTTCTGGCCGTGGTTTTATCCCTACCTTTCCTCGTTATCAGCTTTAACGGTTCGCCCAGCTTCCACCCTCTAGAGCTCGCAGGAGTGGCTTTGTGGACGGTCGCCATCATTGGAGAAACGATTGCCGATCGCCAACTGGCCGCTTTCCGTTCGAGTTCTGCCAATCAAGGCAAAACCTGTCGTTCGGGGCTTTGGCGTTATTCCCGCCACCCCAACTATTTCTTTGAGTGGTTGATCTGGTGTGCCTACGGCTTGATAGCACTCACTGCCCCCCATGGCTGGCTGGGTTTTGCCAGCCCAATGATCATGTTGTTTTTCATTCTCAAGATCACCGGGATCCCCCCGACGGAGGAGCGAGCGCTCGAGAGTCGCGGTGATGATTTCCGGGACTACCAGCGCACCACCAGCGCGTTTGTGCCCTGGTTCCCCAAACGGAGTCGATCATGATTTGGCGTCTGGGCTTTAGCGCCTTGGAAAATAACCTTTTGCCCGACCGGCTGATCCGTATGGGTATCCGGCGCCTCCACCGGGCGAGACTACTGGGTGAGCAACGAGACGGTGTCGAATCCCAGCAAGAGGCTTTCCGCTCCTTCTTGACCGATCTGCGGCAAAGTCCGGTTGCGATTCACACCGACAAAGCCAACGAACAACACTACGAGCTTCCCCCGGAGTTCTTTAGGCTCGTTCTCGGGCCAAGACTCAAATACAGCGGAGGGTACTGGCCTCGCGGGATTTCCTCTTTGGCCGAATCCGAGGAAGCCATGCTCCGGCTTTATCAACATAGGGCTCAACTAGAAGACGGAATGGACATTTTGGATCTCGGCTGCGGCTGGGGCTCGCTGTCTCTGTGGCTTTGTGGGGAGTACCCGTCCAGTCGAATCTTCGCGGTGTCCAACTCCGCACTTCAGCAGCGCTTCATCCGCCAAGAAGCGGAAAAACGAGGTTTCGAAAACCTGACCTTGATTAAAGCGGATGCCAACGAGCTCACCACTCAAAAGCGATTCGACCGGGTGCTTTCCATCGAGATGTTCGAGCATATGAAGAACTACGAATGTCTGATGTCCCGGATTGCGACCTGGTTGAAACCTCGTGGGAAGCTCTTTGTTCATGTCTTCACTCATCGCGAGTTCGCTTATCCCTATGAGACCGAAGGCGATGACAACTGGATGGGACGACACTTTTTCACCGGAGGGAACATGCCTTCGGATGATCTCCTGTTGTATTTTCAACGCGATCTGCTCATCGAAGATCACTGGCGGGTCGACGGAACCCACTACGCGCAAACCGCCGAAGCTTGGCTCGACAATCTCGATCGAAACCAAAAGTCGGTGAAACAGGTGCTCCGCGAGTGCTATGGACCGGAGCAAGAAACCCGATGGTTTGTGTACTGGCGAGCCTTCTTCATGGCTTGCGCCGAGCTTTGGAACTATCGGCGCGGTCAAGAGTGGATGGTTTCTCATTATCTGTTTGAACGTCGTAACGGATCCTCTTAAAAAATGGCGACTCTAAAACGAATCCTCCTCACCGGGGCGAGCGGTTACGTCGGAGGACGCTTGCTCAAAGCCCTGGAAGCGCGCGGGCTTCCGATGCGGTGTCTCGCAAGGCGCCCGGAGTTTCTAAAAAGCAGAGTCTCCCCCTCGACCGAGGTCGTCCAAGGTGATGTGCTGGACCCCGAATCGCTTCGGCAAGCCATGCAGGACGTTCATACCGCCTATTACTTGGTGCATTCCATGGGCGCCGGTCCAAGCTTCCAGGATATGGACCGGCGTGCCGCTCGTTTATTCGGGCAAGTAGCAAAGGAAGCTGGTGTACGTCGCCTCGTTTACCTGGGAGGCTTGGGAAGCGGTACAGAGCTTTCCGATCACTTGAGCAGCCGGCAAGAAGTTGGACAGATCCTCCAAATGTCCGGAGTGCCTACCATCGAG
The DNA here is from genome assembly GCA_025774735.1 of candidate division LCP-89 bacterium. The sequence goes on from JALGZU010000403.1 coordinate 2,422, forward strand.
TTTCGTTCGTCGATCATCATTGGCTCGGGCAGTCTTTCCTTCGAAATGATTCGCGCGCTGGTCGAAAAACTCCCGGCGATGGTAACCCCCCGCTGGGTCCGAATGCAGGCGCAGCCGATAGCCATCGAAGATGTAATCGACTACCTCATGGCGGCTCTCAAACACCCGGAAGAACGCAGTGGGATTTTCGAAATAGGCGGCCCGGACCAAGTCTCTTATCTCGATATCATGATGGAGTACGCGCGTCAGCGGAAGCTCAAGCGCATCGTGATTCCGGTGCCGGTGCTGACTCCTAGATTGTCTAGCCTTTGGCTCGGCTTGGTGACACCGGTTTACGCACGCGTGGGAAGAGAGCTGATCGCGAGCCTTCGTAACGAGACCCTGGTGACAGACAATGCAGCGCTCGAAGCTTTCCCGGTTCGGCCCCGCGGAATCCGCGAGGCCATCGAGCGTGCTCGGGCCAACGAAGAAAGAGATTTTGCGCAAACGCGATGGTCGGATGCCCTCTCATCAGTGGGCGAGTCCCGGAGCTGGGGAGGGGTCAAATTCGGAACCCGCTTGGTGGACTCGAGGATCACCACAACCAAGGGCACCCCGGCGGAAGCGTTTGCGCCAATCGTTCGCATTGGAGGAGACCGGGGT
>JALGZU010000404.1 GCA_025774735.1 candidate division LCP-89 bacterium
AGAAACAGTACACCGCCATTATTCTGCCCAAGGAGGAAGCAGTCAATGATAGTAGGAGTTCCCAAGGAAATTAAGGCCAACGAGAACCGCATCGCGCTGCAGCCGGTGGGAGCCGAGATGCTCCGCCAGCATGGCCATCAGGTTCTGGTTCAGGAAAACGGCGGGGTTGGCAGCAGCTTTTCGGATGGCGAATACCGGGACGCCGGAGCCGAAATCTGCAAAACCCCCGAGGAAATCTTCAGCCGTGCCGATATGATCATCAAGGTTAAGGAACCGCTGGAACCTGAGTATAAACTGATTAAAAGAAACCAGATTTTATTCACCTATTTCCACTTTGCCGCTTCACAGACCCTGACCCAGGCGATGATCGACTCCGCAGCGGTCAGTATCGCCTACGAAACTATGGAAGCCCCAGACGGTTCTCTGCCGCTATTAATCCCCATGAGTGAAGTCGCCGGCAGAATGGCAACCCAGGAAGGAGCCAAGTATCTGGAAAAGGCTTTCGGCGGCCGCGGGCTCCTGCTCGGCGGAGTGCCGGGCGTGGTTCCCGGTGAGGTGGTCATCTTGGGTGGAGGCGTCGTAGGCACCAACGCCGCCAAGATGGCGGCAGGCTTGGGCGCGCACGTCACCATCCTCGACATCGACCTCGAACGCCTGCGCTACCTGGACGACGTCATGCCCGCCAACGTGGACACCATGATGTCCAATCCGGCCAATATCCGCTGGGCGGTATCGAAAGCCGACCTGCTCATTGGAGCCGTGCTCATTCCCGGAGCCAAAGCCCCTCACCTGGTCACGAGAGAACTGCTCAAGACCATGAAGGAGGGCGCGGTAATCGTAGACGTGGCTGTGGATCAGGGCGGGTGCATTGAAACCTGTAAGCCGACCACGCACGCTGAACCGACCTTCACCATTGACGGCGTCCTGCACTACTGCGTAGCCAACATGCCCGGAGCGGTGCCCAATACATCCACCATCGCCTTGACCAACGCCACTCTCCCCTACGCCGTCCAGATCGCCGATAAAGGGTACGTCGCTGCGGCAAAGGAGAGCGGTGAAATTCTGACGGGCATCAATGTCCTGGATGGCAAGGTCACCTGCAAAGGCGTCGCCGACGCTTTCAACCTGCCCTATACGCCGATTGAGGAAATTCTGGCCTGATGCCGGAAGATCTGCCCGTAAAGGTTTTGCAACTGAGGGGTGGGCGTTGGCCGCTGCCGGAGCCTGCCACTCCCTCTTCCGCTGGAGTCGATCTGCGAGCTGACCTCGACATCCCCCTGGAGCTGGCGCCGGGACAAACCGAAGCCGTCCCCACCGGGATCGCCGTCGCCCTACCCGAAGGTTGGGAAGCCCAGGTGCGGCCCCGCAGCGGGCTGGCCCTGGAACACAGCCTGGGCATGCTCAACGCCCCTGGCACCATCGATGCGGATTACCGCGGCGAAATCAAGGTCCTCTTAACCAACTTCGGCAAAAAATCCTTCACCCTGAATCCCGGTGAACGCATCGCCCAACTGGTCCTGGCGCAGGTGTACAATCCCAGGTGGATCGTCGTCGACGAACTCCCCGAAAGCGACCGCGGCGCCGGGGGATTCGGCCATTCGGGACGGTAGTTAGGCCCCATTGAGGTGTGAGAAAAAGGGAGGAACAAATTCCTGAAAACGCCTTCCATGTACGTCCCCGGGGCGGCGCACTACCCCCGCATTCTATTCTACCACGAAATCAGCGCCCGCTTTCACCTGGGCATCAACAACGTCTCCCCTAAACGTTTTTTATCTCACCTCGATTATCTCAAGAACTCAAAGCTCGCCATTACCGAATTGCGGGGTCTGGCTGAAACCTCCCCGCCTCACTCGTTCTGTTTAACCTTTGACGACGGCTACCTCTCCTTTTACGACGAGGTCTTCCCCATCCTCATCGAAAAAAATATCCCGGTCACCCTCTTCGTAATCACCGGCTACGTGGGCCGCACCAACGACTGGGACGTCACCTTCGGCCTCAACCGTCGCCGGCATCTCGATTGGGGAAAGCTGCGCGAAATATCCGAGGCCGGCATCAACGTCGGCTCACACGGCCGCACCCACCGGGATATGACGCTATTGGAAGCATCGAGGCGGAAGGCCGAACTGCGAGAATCGAAAGCGGAATTGGAAGATCATCTGGGGCGGGAGATCACTTCGCTGGCGCTCCCCTTCGGCGCCGGCTCGGTGGATGTCATCATGACAGCCAGGGAATGCGGTTACAGGGAAATCTGCGGGGGAATTCCAAATCTGCTTAAAGGACCACTCCCAGGTATCCTGCCGAGGATGCCCGTCTACCGGGGAGACACCGCCCGCTCGCTGCAGCGAAAGTTGGAGATGAGTCTCTTCGAGGTAGCACGCCTCGCATTGATCCAATCCTGTTCGAAGGGAACCCGGATCTTGAAAAGATAGGCGCTCTGCTGATGGTAGCATGGATCCGGTGGGCCATGATGGGCCTTCAGACGTTCAACCGTTCCTTTAAAAAGGACTTGCGATCCGCCGACGGAATCGTTATATTTATCCCCACCGTCAGAATGATCATGGCGTATGGCATCTCGGGAACCAACCGGTAAACTCTATTACACCATTGGCGAAGTCAGCCGCATCGCGGGGCTGCCTTCATCGGTCTTGCGATACTGGGAAACGGAATTCGGCGGGATCCGGCCTCCCCGAAACCGGTCGGGTAAACGCCTCTACCGTCAGGCCGACATCGACAAGATCCTGCAGATCAAGAAGCTCCTCTACGAAGACCGCTTCACGATCAAAGGAGCACGTAGAGCACTGAAGGAGAAAACACCCTTAAAGCAGACGCATGCTCCACGCAAAGAACTGCCGGCGGAAGAGCTGAGACAGGCCATCAAGGAAATCTTGGAAATCCTGGATAAATAATTTCGGGGCGTAGCGCAGTCCGGTAGCGCACATGACTGGGGGTCATGTGGTCGCTGGTTCAAATCCAGTCGCCCCGACACTTAACTTACTTTAAAAACAAAAAGATACCCCAGACTATTACAACAAGGTCTGGGGTTTTCGCGATTAA
>JALGZU010000405.1 GCA_025774735.1 candidate division LCP-89 bacterium
CGTCCGGACTGATCATCGTCACTGGCCTCGAACGAAAGAACGAGGGGAGCAAAGGATGGAAGAACGATCGGAGGACTGAGCAATTGGCTTCTTTCCACCGAAGAACTCCAGAAACAGGCGGATCCCATGTTGCTGTCTGAGACCCAACCGTTGGAGGGGAACGGAACATTCTGGCAAGATTTCGCGGCCAGATGCCAGGTGTTCTCACCACCGCGCTCGGCAGCGGTCCATCCGGCTGGGCCTGATTCAAAATCGAAGCTCGCAACCGGAACGAGGGTGGTGGGATTGTAGTCAGCCGGGCAGTTGTCGCAGATGTCCCCGAAACCGTCGGCGTCCTGATCGCCCTGGTCCGCATTCGCCGTTAGGGGACAGTTATCACAGGCATCGCCAGAAAGATCGTCGTCGCCGTCGATTTGGTCAGGGTTCGTGGCTACCGGGCAGTTATCGATGGCATCGCAGAGACCGTCTCCAAAGGTATCGTCCGGCGTCCCGCACAGTCCGTCATTTCCGTACGAGGCGTTGTCATCGTCCGCGGTATTGCAGAGACCGTCTAGCCCGGCCGCGGTTTCGGAATCCGCGATCGGGGAGTTGCAGGCGTTGAGATCCTCGTTGCACACATCGCTTGTGCACGGATCGTTGTCGTCGGAACAAACCACTGGGTTTCCGGCCAGGCAATGGCCGGTGGCGACATCGCAGGCTTCTACCCCGTTGCAGAACAGCCCGTCGTCACAATCGGTGTCGGCCACGCAGGACCGGAAACTCCCCCACCAGGTTCCCCAGATGCCGGTGTTGTTGGTGGGACAGCCAGGAGAGAGTTCCTGCACGGCGTACTCCTGGATGGTCCAGAAGGTCCGGTCGTCGTTCGGGTCGATCATCGTGCCGCTGTAGTCGCCCCAGCGGTTCAGGGGGGTGCCAAACGTCTTGAGGTAGGAAGATTCCCCTCCCTTCAAAAGGCGGACCGGGGGCATCATATCGACCGGGTCGCCCGTCTGTCGAATAGCAAAGTAGGCCCCGGCGAAGTGGTTGCGCCCGGATCCGGTGAAGCCGAAGGCGATGGTCCCGTCGGCGTTCACGGCAATGGAGGGATAGTAGAAATGGAGTTCCGGATCCCGAATCCGGCCCTGCCGGATCGGTGGTTCGAAGGGGCCAACCTGCTTTGCCCGGCTCGGGGCGATTTCGTACCAGGCAATCTCGGCCTTGCCGATCCCGTCATCGAGGGGATCGTCGACGTGGTGGGCGGTCCAAATCCTTCCATTGCGCAGGACCGCATTCAGCAGCCGAGTATCGTTGGTTTCGATAAGTGAAGAGCATCCCTGCTGCGGGGCGTCATTAAGAGTATCAAAGCCGTAGTCTGCCACCCGGATGAAACCGAGTTCCGAGAGCACAGGAAGGCCGGAGGGAAACGAGATCCTCAGAATCTTTAATAATCTGGAGGTTCCTCCCGGCGACCATCCCTGGCTGATGAGGAAATTTCCCGCCCCGGAATCGAAGGAATGGGCGGGCCGCCAGGTGGCGCCCTCAACAGAGAATTCGTTCACCGTTAAGGGACCCCCAGGAATCATCGTGTCCTTGTCGAGAACCAAGATCTTGGCGTTGAGAAAGTGGTCCGATGTGACTTGAAAAATGTTGTTGGTGACGAAGATGTGTCCTGCATCGACCCCGAGCCCGGGGAAATCGGCCCATGTGGTTCCGGACGGATCCGTGCGGATAGCGAACAGCGTGAAACCAAGCATCGGATCGACGTCACGCGAGATTGCCACCAACATGTATGAGAATGCCGACCTAGGGTTGCTGTCGGCAGTGATGATCCAGCGCATGGAATGTTGATCGAAGAGAATCCTCGGGTCGAAGGGTCTGGGGGCGATCCCCAGCGGCTCCCAGAAAGCCCGCAGAGATATCGGCCCGAACAAGGTCTGGCCAGTGTCTTTGTCAAAGATGGCGAATCCCCGATTGAGAATGCTGACAAGGTGGTCCGGACCGGCGGCACCCTGTGTGTCGGGAGGAACGATGGAGAAATTGTCCCGCATTCCCGGGAAGCTCCGCCGTGCCGGAGGTGCAATAATCTCGGGCGCCGCAAACACATCGGCGGGAGTAAAATCGGGAGGTGGGGTGGCGATCTCCTCGTCCAAGATAAACACGCCCGGATCTTGCGGAGGAGTGACAGATTCCTCTTGGGGCTCCAGAAGGGCGTTGTGCAACAATTGCATCTCCTCCAGGGTGACGGTTACGCCTTGGACCTCGAACGTGCGTGGGGTCCCGGCGGGAGGGGGATCCGCGGAGTCGCCCTCACTAGGAGACCGATCGCCCGAGAAGAGAAAGACTAGGGAAGTGGTGAGTAGCAAAACAAAAAAGATGGCAAATTTTTGAAGCCGTCTGGTGAAGAACGACCAGGCGCGAGCGAGCCGGTGGAAAGGAGAGTGCAGATCCGGGTTCATTTTTGCCAAACTTGTGGATGTGGGGGTAGTCGAAGCAATTTTAACTCGAAAAGGTCCCGCAGGTAAACCCTTATTCCGGGAGCCTCTTTGATTCACTGAGTTGACTTTTTAATTCATCCTTTCCCCTTCCTGGATCTCTGTTTCATATACGCAGCACATAACAACCGTGGAATGCATATTTTCTCAGCCGGGGAGGGATCAATGACCTAAAAAAACCCGTTTCAGTAGCTCTGAATGGCTCACAGGAGCCAATATAATTCCCTCCGCCGGCAAGACAAATTCCAGTCTCAATAACTCCAGAACCCAATACCGGGCTTGACTTTGGGAGGATTCAAGGTATAATCCACGCAATAGGTCCCTTTCATAATTTACAGCGAATCCCCCCAAACCCGGGAGGTGGATTCGACCTGCCGAAAATAAGAATCCCTCGGGCTAGGCCCCGCCAGTTCCCAGGCGGGGCTTTTTTTTCGTGCCATTTTCAATGATTCGACGTTTTATCTATTGGCCAGTCAGGTGTATTACACCGTCCCGGGGGCCGACGAGGATTCCTGGCATGGAGTCCCGGCTTTCATTTGAGAAGTATCCCCTTTTATTTTTTTTACAAAGTGACCGCAGG
>JALGZU010000057.1 GCA_025774735.1 candidate division LCP-89 bacterium
CCCAGCGCGGCGACGCTCCAGCCGTCAGCTTCATGGTTCCGGATCTGTTCGAGGAGGGCTTCCTTCGTTTTCCAGGTGGCGGGAATAATTTTGTGTTCCATGACGGCGTCCCGGATGATCTACGGTTTAACGAGGCACGATTCGGAATACTATCGGGAGCAAGTATGAAGACTTCTTCGAATATAACATTCAAACTTGACGAAGTCAACCAAAAATGGGGGATATTTTCAAATGAAACTATTGAATATCTCAATAATTATCGGATGAGGGGTAGACGAAGCGGGTGGTTCCTACATTTCGAGAGTCGGAGGGGCTTTATCGGAGTGAGAGAGGGATCGGCGTGCAGAAGAGGAAAGCCCCAAATACGGCTACACTATTCCCGATTCTGTCACCCTTGAACAGTTCACATCGAACCGCTCCAGATATAGGGCCTGGTCAGGGCTGGATATCTTCGGCGTCGCTCTTCCTGGCCGTACTCCCCTGGATCAGGTAGAAGACCAAGCCCAGGGCCAGGCCAAATCCCAGCGAGGGCCAGAAAGGGAAACCGATCATGGTGGCAAAGAGGGCCAGGATTACCAATCCGGCGATGAGAATAATTTCATTCGGAATCATTATCAGCCTTTAGTTTGGACGAGATATTTATCCTATAGGAGACAGAACCGTTACCTGGACCTGCCCTTTTCAAACGCTTTGAGATTGAGATCGATGGTGGCCTTGGGCACGCGCTGGCTGATGACCTCTTTCCAGAGTTTCTCATCAATGTCCAGAGCCGTTGACATCGCTCCGAGCAGAACGGTGTTGGCCAGCCGGGGATTGCCCAGTTCCTCACTGATCCCGGCGGCATCGATCACCTTCAGGTTCTTCACCTTTTTCTTCAACTGATCGATGGCATCGTCTGGATAGACGTATTTCGGGTCCACCGCGATCGGGGGCACCAGTTTCTGATCGTTGACGATGAGGAAGCCACCGGGTTTCAGCTCATGGACCCAGCGCAACGCTTCGGCGCGTTCGAAAGCGAGGATGACGTCCGCCTGGCCGTTGGGAATCAGAGGCGAGAACACCTTCTTGCCGAAGCGGACGTGGGACGAAACCACTCCACCCCGCTGCGCCATGCCGTGTACTTCGCTCTTTTTAACGTCGTTACCGGCCTTGAGGTTCACGTCGGAGAGAATCTGCGAGGCCAGCAGCACCCCCTGGCCGCCGACACCGACGATCAAAACGTTCAGGGTGGCATTGAATGGGTTCTTCTTCGCGGGGCTCACGCTTCCACCTCCTCTTTTTTGTCCAGTGCCGAGGTTGAGAAGATGCAATCCACCGGACAAATATCAGCGCAGAGGTGACAGCCGGTGCAGGAGGTCTCATCTATGACCGGGATGGCCAGGTTTTTATCGGTCAACTCGCCGGAGCGTGAGATTGCCGGGCAGCCGATTTTCAAGCAGACGCCGCAGCCGTTACAGTCGGCGGCGACAATCTCGTAGGGTTCCTCCCGATGCTTTTTCGGGAAGAGCATGCAGGGCCGGGTAGTGACCAGGACATTGACTCCTTCCCGCTTGGAAGCGGCTTTCAGGATTTCCAGAGTTCTCTCGAAATCGTAGGGATCGAATTCTTCGATGTGATCGACGCCGAGTGCCTTCGCCAGGGCAATGAAATCGACGGATTTGGTTTCCTCACCCTGGAGGGTTTGGCCAGTAGCCGGGTGAACCTGCCCTCCCGTCATGGCGGTGATGCGGTTGTCCAGAATGATGATGGTGACATTGGCCTTGTTGTAAATGGCATCGATCAACGGGGTGATGCCGGAATGCACGAAAGTGGAATCTCCGATGACGGCGAAGAGGGGCCGTTTGGTGCCCTGCACCTGCGAGATCCCCGTCGCCATGCCGATCGAAGCTCCCATGCAGACGCAGGCGTGCAAGGCTTTCAGCGGCGGCAGCGATGCCAGGGTATAACAACCGATGTCGCCCGTCACATGAGCTCCCAATTTGTTCAGGGCGTAGAAGACCGAGCGGTGAGAACATCCGGAACAGAGCACCGGCGGGCGGGGAAGAACCTCGACCGGATCGCCATCAAAAGCGGGTATCGGACTGGCATAACCCGCCTGATCGAATCCTTTCTCGGCCAACGTGGGATTTAATTCGCCAAAGATGGGGAAGTACTTTTTCCCTTCACAGGCAATGCCGGCTACCTTCAGAGTTTCCTCGATAAACGGTTCGAGCTCTTCGACGACGATCAACTGTTCGACCTGTGAAGCGAACTCGGCGATTTTCTTCAGAGGCATCGGGTAGGAGAAGCCCAGCTTGAAAAAGCTGGCGTCGGGCAGGGCTTCCCGTGCGTGCTGGTAGGAGATGCCAGAGGTTACTACGCCCACTTTTCTGTCGCCCCACTCGATACGGTTTAAGGGCGTCTCTTCAGCGAATTTGCGCAATTCTTCAAGACGCTTCAGCACTGCCTGATGGCGGGGTCTGGCAAAGATGGGCATCATGACGTACTTGTCGATATCCACCTTGAAACCGGTAACCGGCACCTCTTGCCAGGGCCGGATATCGACGGGTGTCATGGAGTGGGAGATGCGGGTGGTCATGCGCAGTAGCACCGGCGTATCGAACTTCTCGCTGATCTCGAGGGCTTCGCCGACAAAATCGTAAGACTCCTGGCTGTCGGAAGGCTCCAGCATGGGGATTTTGGCGAACTTGGCGTAGATGCGGTTATCCTGTTCGTTTTGCGAAGAGTGCATCTCCGGATCGTCGGCAGAGACCAGTACAAATCCGCCCTTGACGCCGGTGTAGGCTAGGGTCATCAGGGGATCGGCGGCGACATTAACGCCGACGTGTTTCATACAGACAATGGTGCGGGCTCCCGCCAGCGATGCCCCGATGCCGACCTCGAAGGCAACCTTCTCGTTGGGCGACCACTGAGCGTGAATGCCGGGCAGCTTGGCTATATTTTCGAGAATTTCCGTAGACGGTGTCCCCGGGTAAGCCGAGGCGAAGCGTACGCCGGCGGTTCTGGCGCCGTGGGCGACGGCCTCGTTTCCGGAGAGCAGTAAGCGTTGGTTCACTTTTACTCCTTTACTCCTTATCTATCTTATGTATACGTTTTACAGTGACTACTGCGTCGGGTTACTTACCGACAAATCAGGACAAGACCTGACACAACTAAAATTCGTTTCTGGATTCTGTCCACTTGAGGGTCCTTACGGACTTACGCCGGAATGACAAGAATAATCGACCTACACTTCCGGCTCTTGCATGTTATAGGCGGACCATTCCTCTTTCGAGGGACCGTAAATTCCCGGCACTTTCAAGCCCGCCTGACGCATGAGCACGGTCATCTGACCCAGATGATGGGTCTGATGGGCCACCAGGACGAACAGGGTATAGCCCCGCTTCCACTGGAAGCCGTACATATCGTCGATGAGTTGCAGGGTGTCATCCGTCCAGCCGGCCTTGATCTGTTTCAGCATGGATGCGGCGGCTTTTTCGTAGCCGCTGCGGATCTCCTCGGCTATTGCCGGGACCGGCGCTTTCGGATCGGGCCCTTCGACCTTCAAACCCGTCAACGGCATCATCTCCGTGATGGATGTCACGACGTGCCAGGCCATGCGGCCCAGATTGCGGTGATCGTCGGTCACCTTTTGCGTCAGGGATTGATCCGTCAACTGATTCAACAGCTTCAGCGTCGATTCGGATTCATCCTGCCAGATTTTTTCGAAATCAGCGATGGAGGTGAACATGGTATATCCCACCTGATATTTATATGGTTATTAGTCTGATCTCGCTTTTTTTAGTAATATTTCAAGGCGCACCAACACTATAATAGTTAGGATCCAAATTACTAGAAATTGATAAAAAGATCGGACAATATTTTTGATCAATGCTTTTTCAGTGCAGTTGGGGATTACCACTTCAAGGCTGAAACCAAAACCGTCTTTATAGGAGTATTCGACTTTAAACGACCTTTTACCGAGCTCCTTTTGCCCAACATGTTCACCATGTGCTCCAATTCGGGCAATGATGTTCCCTTGTTTATTGCGCGCTAAAACGTACATCATACTGAATGCTGGGCTATCCTCTGGACCACCAGCGAAAGCAGCTAATGATGGGTAGGTATGCAAGGCATTTTCAAATACTTCTGGTAGTTCATATTTACGAAACCATTCCATATCTGTAATCATACCGATAAAACGGGATTCATCCTTAGAAACTCTGCCATCGAGACGGATTTGTCTCATATCTACCTCGAAAATCTCTCCAAAAATTCCTGGAGATACTTCGGTAAATGCGGAATCAACTATTGGGTTAAGCACCTGTTTCCATTTATCCAATAGTTCGAGGGAATTTGCCAAAGGTAAATTAACGGGATGTGTTGAATAGGATTTATCCATTTGATTATACATGAACCAAAAAAGCGTCGATTTTGAGAATTCCGGTTCTTGATTGAGCTTATCGGTTATGCGTAATTGTACCAATTGCTGTGGCATTTGTAGTTTTTCAAAGGAATCCATTAGCAGCTTAAATGCAACTTGATGAGCGTAAGCCCTCGTCGGCATCACCGTTCCAAAATCATCGCGAAGGAGATAATACGAAGTCCGGAAAATCACCCATGTGGGCATCCCAGCGAGAACTATCAATAATATCAAACGTAGCGCCCAGTGTGCCCGCAAGGAGAAGAACGGTCTTTTTTGCTTTTCCATAACACCCTCCTTCTGACTGCCGCCTTATAATAAGCGGGGGGAATGACGGCAAAATTTAGTTTCAAAGCCCTAATAGTGGAAGAGCAATCGCATAGGTCAATAATGTAATAATGATAATCCCCATCAGATTGAGCCAGACGCCAATGCGGGCCATCTGGGGGATGGTGACCTGCCCGGAGGCGAAGATCAGGGCGTTGGGCGGCGTGCCCACGGGCAGCATGAAGGCGCAGGAAGCCGCCACCGCAGCAGGTACCATCAGGAATAAGGGATCCTGCCCCATGGTCACGGCCAGCGCTCCGCAGATGGGCAGAATCATGGCCGTGGTCGCCGTATTCGAGGTCACCTCCGTCAGGAAGATGACCAGCGCGACCAGGATCAGGACGATCAGCAGAAGAGGCGCATGCTGGAACAGCGCCAACCGTTCACCGATCCAGAGATCCAGACCGGTTTGTTTAAAGCCTTCTGCCAGTGCAAGGCCGCCGCCGAAGAGCAGCAGGATGCCCCAGGGAATATCCCGTGCTGACGACCAGTCCAGAAGCCTTCTCCCATCGAACTTCTCCGCCGGAAGAATGAACAGCGTGATCGCTCCGGTCATGGCGATGGTGGCATCAGTGATGCCGGGAAAGAAGCTTTTCAGGCCGGGCAGCGTAAATGACCCGAAATCCTTGGGATCGGAGAAGATCCAGGCTAAGGCAACGAAGAGAAACACCAGAGCCACGCGCCGTTCCTGAACGGACATCTTGCCGATTTTGGCGAGCTCCCGGCGAATAATATCTCCACCGGATAGTCCCGCGTCACGCTTCAACGGACAGGCTAACCGGGTCAAGTATAACCAGGTAATCGGAAGAAAGACGACGACCAGCGGCAAACCGACTCCCAGCCAGCGGGTGAAAGTAATAGGTCGGCCGTGCAGCTCTTCGACCATGCCGGCTAAAATGATGTTGGGCGGCGTGCCGATCAGGGTTCCTACTCCTCCAATAGAAGCAGCATATGCGATGCCGAACATCAGCGCCGGGCCGAAATTGCCAGGCAATTTGCCGTTAAATTCCGCAACATTATTACCGGCGAAGTGCCGGATGACCGCCATGCCGATGGGCAGCATGATCACGGCCGTGGCGGTATTGGAGATCCACATGGACAGGAAGGCCGTGGCAACCATGAAGCCCAACACAAGCCGTGAAGGAGAAAAACCGAGCAACGAGATCGTGCGCAGGGCGATGCGGCGGTGCAAGCCCCACTTCTGCACTCCTAAGGCGATGAAGAAGCCGCCTAAAAACAGAAAGATCAGGTGGTTGGCGAAAGGGGCAGCGGCCGTCTTCATATCTGTGATGCCTAAGACGGGAAACAGCATCAGCGGCAGCAGAGCCGTCGCCGGGATGGGGATCGCTTCGGTGATCCACCAGACCGCCATCCAGAGAGTTACCGCGGCCATGGCTTTAGCCTGAGGCGGCATGCCCCCAAAATCTGGAATTACGATAACGATGACAAAGAGCAGATGACCGAGAATGAAGCCGATTCTACGATAGAGAGGCACTGCAGGCGCCTCATCCGATGCTTCGGTCGGAGATTTCATCTAAATCCAAAGAGTAATGAAGGTAGAATCTTAGCTATGATCTATCCGCCATCAGCACGGCCATGGCGATGGAGTTGATCTTGGCATCGGCCGATTCTGCACGGGATGACAGGATGATCGGCTGGCAGGCGCCGATGATCAGGCCGGCTGATCGCGCCTTGCCGAAGATGAAGATCGACTTGCAGAGGGCATTACCTACTTCTATCTTGTTCGCCACCAAAATATCGGCGCGACCTGCGACGTCGCCGGTGACCTTCTTCTCCCTGGCGGCTTCGGGCGAGAGGGCGACGTCCAGTGATAAGGGTCCGTCCACCAGGGCATTCTTGATCTGACCGCGATCGGCCATCTTAGCGATCACGGCACCTCCCATGGCCACAGGCATGCTGGTGTAAACGGCCTCAACCGCAGCCAGCAGCGCCACCCGGGGCTCATCGATACCGAGATGGCCCGCGACCGCAACCGCGTTCCCGATGATTCGGGGGATGGTCTCAAGATCGGGATCGATAACGATCCCGCCGTCGGTGACCATGATGAAGCGGGAGAGCCATTCCGGCCAGTAGATCCCGACGTGAGTCCAGAGTTGATGATTCCTCCGATAGCCGATGCCAACGTGCAGGGAAGCCTTGAGGAAATCGATGGCGCCGATCTTCCCTTTCATCAGCAAATCCGCCTGACCCTCAGCGACCAGCCTGGCGGCTTCCGCAGCAGCCTTGAAAGGCTGCTCTTCATGAACGATCTCAAACCTGGCTATATCGACACCGTGCCTGATAGCGACTTGTTCGACCGTTGAGGTACATCCTACCAGGATCGGTTCGACCAATCCCAGCGAAGCAGCCTCGTGCAGAGCTTCCAGGGCGAAAAGATCATCGGCGCACGCCAGGGCAAGTTTTAAAGGCCCGTGTATCTCAGCAGCATTAACCGCCTCCCGGCGCACCTCATCGAAATCCTTCAACCGTTTCATAACTGCCCCCCATCCTGCTTCTGAAGATATTCCGAGAGCACGACGGCGATGGCCACGGAGGCGAGTTTGTTGCGGGGTGGATCGCTGCGGCTGACCAGGGAAACCGGGACAGCGGCTCCGACGATGACACCGCAGAAGACAGCGCCTCCGAATAGAATCAGCGATTTGGAAATGATGTTGCCCTCTTCAATGGAGTTGGCGACCAAGACATCGGCACGCCCAGCGACGGGGCTCTCGACGCTATAAGCTTCCGCCAGCTTCGGCAGAGTCGCTGCATCCAGAGACAGAGGCCCGTCGACAATCGCATCCCGGATCTGGCCGCGGTCGGCCATCTTGGCGATGATGGCATCTTCGACAGCACGAGGCATTTCGGGATTCACCACGTCGGTCGCCGCCAGCAGGGCGATGCGGGGTTTTTCCAGACCCAGTGCGTGGGAAACAGTCACCGCGTTTTCAATGATCCGGACTTTCTGGTTGAAATCGGGACTGACCACCATCCCGCCGTCGGTGATATTCAACAAGCGGGGGTATTCAGGCAATGACAGGACCGCACAATGAGAGAGAACGTCCGAGCGTTTCAAGCCGCGTTCTTTGGCCAAGACCGCCTTGAGCAGCGTCGAGGTCGGTAAAAATCCCTTCATGATGACGTCGGCTTCGCCGGACGAAGCCAGGTCTGCGGCATGGGCGGCGGCAGTCTCAGCATCAGGAGTCGTTTCGATGTGAAAGCCATCGATGCTTAGACCTAAAGTATCGGAGAGCGTCTGAATCTCATCCTGGTTACCGACCAGCACGGAATCGGCGATCCCCTGAGCGTGGGCTTCGACAACGGCCTGCAGAACCGCTCCATCCGCCGCGGCAGCGACCGCGACACGGCACATGCGGGAACGGCTGATCTCCCGGGCGCGGGCGACGATCCCCTGCCAGTCGATGATCGGTTCTAAAAGTTGCTCTGTCATGGTTTATTTAAAAAGCAATAAAACTCAGTGAACGTAAGGCGCAGTAAGAACCGTCAATATTCCTTAGGTTGTTCTTCTCCGGATAGCACCCGGAAAACTCCCTGCGCCAACGCTTCCATCTCCATTTCTCCGGCGACGAGGAATACGGGGCCCAGAGATGAGACGTAATTCTTCAGGGTCTCCACCAGCCGCTTCGAGTTCGCCATGCCGCCGGTCAGGATCACTCCGTCGATGCCGCCTTTTAGCGCCGCTGTAACGGCTCCGATCTCCTTGGCGATCTGGTAGAGCATGGCATTGTAATGCAATTCCGCTTCACCGTCTCCCGCTTCGATGCGCTTTTCGACGGCGAGGAGATCGGCGTCACCCAGGTAGGCCTTCAAACCGGATTCTCTGGAGAGAAGCTGAAGGAGTTCCTCCTTCGCATATTTCCCTGAATAACAGATCTCCACCAGGGCTCCGATAGGCAGGGCGCCGGCGCGTTCCGGTGAAAACGGCCCCATCCCCAGCAGGCCGTCATTGACATCGACAATTTTCCCCCCGTCGAGCGCACAGATTGAAAGTCCTCCGCCCATGTGCGCGACGGAAAATCCGGTCTGACTCAACGGTTTGCCGATTTGCTCAGCCACCTTCCGGGATACCGCTTTGATGTTCAATGCATGAGAACGGCATTTCCTCTCGATTCCGGGCAGGCCGGAAATCCGGGCCAAAGGGGTGAATTCATCAACTGTAATCGGATCGACGACGTAACACGGGATGGTCAATTCAGCCGCCAGATGATGAGCGATCAGTGCACCCAGGTTGGAGGCGTGGTTGGAGTATTTCGCGGAGCGCAGATCATCGAGCATGCTCGGATTGATGGAGTATGTCCCCCCTTCGAGTGGACGCAGAGGCCCTCCCCGCCCGACGAGGGCGGATAGCCTGTCCGGTACCAACCAATCTCCAACGACTCGCTTGAGGGCTTCCAGGCGCACGTCGAACTGGTCCACGACCCGGGGAAACTCTGCCAATTCGCCCGCCGGGTGGTAGATCATTTCCTGGAGGAGTGACCCCTCCATGTTCCAAACGGCAATCTTGGTGGAGGTCGATCCCGGATTGATGACGAGTACGGGCTTCAGCATGCCAGCATCTCTATAGTTGGGTAAAACTCTGATGGATTACCACAACCGGGAACCGATGTTATTTGTTGGTGAATTTTGCCTCGCGCTTCTCTATAAATGCTGACGTGCCTTCTTTCATGTCGTCGGTGGCACAGACCAAGCCGAAGAGGTGGGCTTCCAGGCGCAGTGCGTCGTAGAGGCTCATCTCCATCCCGCGGTTGACCGCATGCAGGACGAAGGTGACGGCCTTGGGGCCTTTCGCCATGATAGTCTTGCAGAACTCTTTGGTTTTGGGCAGGAGTTCTTCCAGTGGATATACCTTGTTGACCAGACCGATGCGATAGGCCTCCTGGGCATCGATCATATTGCCGCTGATACAGAGTTCCAGAGCCCGACCCGACCCGACCAACCTCGCCAACCGTTGGGTACCGCCATACCCCGGAATGATCCCCAAGTTCACTTCGGGCTGCCCGAATTTGGCATTCTCGGAGGCGAAACGGAGATGACATCCCATGGAGATTTCGCAGCCACCACCCAGGGCGAAGCCGTTCACCGCAGCGATCACGGGTTTGTTCGACTGCTGCATCATGTTCAGTAGATCCTGGCCATTCAGGGCGAATTCCGCGCCTGTCAGGGCATTTTTGGTGGCGATTTCGGTGATGTCAGCACCCGCCACGAAGGATTTTTCCCCGGCACCGGTCAGGATGGCACACTTAATGTTTGGGTCTTCACCCACGCGGGTAAACGCAGCTTTAAGCTCCGCTATCGTCTGGGCGTTCAAAGCGTTGAGCACCTTGGGGCGGTTTACAGTAACAACGGCGATGTCGTCTTCAATCTGAAAGAGGATGTTTTCGTATTCCATTAGTATCTCCACTATTTATACAAGTTTGAAGGCGATATATACAGCAATGATCATGATCATCAGGATGAGCGATACTGAGACGATATTACGAGGTGAGAGGGATTGCGAAGACGGAGTCTCGCCTCGCCGGCGCTTCTTCATCTCAGAGTTACTCCGGTCATGAAGGTTGTTTTGGAAACTTCTGTCCTTTGCTGTCACGCGACAATCTCCGTACAATTTCCCATTAAACAAAACCGATGAGTGTGTGATCTCTTGTCCTCGGGAATATATCGCCCATACGGATCAAAAAGCCCCCCCAGAAATCCAATCGGAATATCAACAGTCGTCATGGAAGGGTAGGCTGGTTCCGCCGTTGTCCGGAGCTGAGTTTCACACAAATCGGCAGCGACTCCCGGCAGGCAGAGGATCGAAAGGGCTTCGCTATGTCAATTACCCTGTACCCACCTGATCACACCGCGGCATAATAGCGCGGTTCAGCCGGGCGTTCTTCATCCATGGTGAAGCCCCGGTTGGTCAGGAAGGACCCATTTTCTTCATCCGCGCACAGTTCGAAACCGGGGACGTCATCGCTGTTCCAGATTTGTGCGGCGATGCGCGTCAGTTCGAACAGGAGTTCACGATCCTCCTCTTTCCCCGGGGGAACCCATATACTCAGACGCCAATAATCTTCCACATCACCCCAGGTCCAGATCCAGAGAACGGCCGTCAGGCTCTGACCACCGTGTTCGATGATGACTTTGCGGGCTTGACTGCGCTGAGTCGCCCCTTTCATTTCGGGCAGCAGTTCAAACTCTTCCCAGATGGAAGACCACAGGTAATAGGGCGTACTCGACTGGTCCAGGCAGAAAAGTTCATTGACGGGAAGGTCCGTTCGGGGCACATCTTCAACGCGGTGAGGCATTTCTGGCGCGGGCAGATTGGCGCGAGGAATGCGATAATAACGATTTAAGGCCAGCAATTCCCAACGGCTGTCATCGAGATTGGCCGAGACAGCTCGCGAGCTGAATGGGCAGATGCCCAGAGTGGAAAATCCCCTCGCACGAATCTCTTTTTTAGCATGGGCGTAGAGTTTCGGAATTGGATCTTCAGTGAAGGATGTATCCGCTTGAATGATGGTGACTGAGCCCGTCTTTCCGATAGGTGACGGTTCATCGGTACACCATATCTCGGTAAAGGCCACAACTCTCTTCATCACGCCGACGGCCTCTTCTGCAGCGATCGCGAATCCCCCATTTCTGGTGAGCCAGTTGAGGTGATTTTTATACAGGGATGGATCACACCATACCCCCCCGTGCAGGTATCTCTGGAAGAGGGTAAGCCTTTCCCAAGGGAGTTGGTTCGTCTTTTTCACCACGTCGGTGTACCATTCATCGTACCCGGTGTGGTGCTGCCAGAGGCGCCGGTTGGACAGAGAGACGATGGCGTTGATGTCTGATGGTCTAATGGTTCTAAGTGTTATCACGTTTACCTCTATTTGAATTATTATTGCAATCTTATGGCTGTTATCTGATCTTGTTCGACCGCCCTCTTTTGATCTGATCCGCTATGAAATCTCCCACCTGTTCACACCTTAGCCGGCCTCCCAGATCGCCGGTGGTGTTATCCGTTTCGAGGGCGTATTTTATGGCGCCGTTGATCCATCCGGCCTCTTGTTCAAGACCGAGGTTG
>JALGZU010000406.1 GCA_025774735.1 candidate division LCP-89 bacterium
AAAATATAATTTATTTATTTTGCTTAATTCAAGGAATTTCATCGAATATATTAGATTAACAATAATGTTAATAAAGTATATTTGAGATAATTGATTTTGTCAAGGAGATAAACCGTTGAATGATAATCATCGACGGGTTGCAGGATACTTCCTTTCTTTTTTAACTACGTATATCGAATGTAGAAATGAATAGGTTGTCGGTCGGGTCGATCTCCTTACAACGACACGATTACGGCCAGTCATTGCGAGCAGAGCGAAGCAATCTCACATTTCCCAAACTTCGAGATTGCTTCGTCGCTTCACTCCTCTCAATGACAAAGATCCCGCACTTTTAATTTTTTGCCTTTTTTCTACTTCTGTATTCCTTATTCATAATTCGAACTTCGATATTCGTCTTATTTCTTTATCGATACCCCTCTGTGTCTCACCTGCGACGAGGAGCTGTTCTCCTGGGAGTTCCCGGTCCGGCCGGCCCTCTGCCGGGGCTTGCAGGGGTCCTTGCAGGGCTGCGACGCGCTGGAGCACGATGACGGCGGCGGCGATTGTGATGGTGTCGCCATCGACGATTCCGCCTCCTTATCCTTCGTGGCGCCCTTATTACCCTCACTCTTACTACCCTTCTCGGCCTGGAATAAACCACTACAACCGTGGTGCCGGGTCTTCCCCATCCGCCACGCACGTATACCCACGTAGTGCCCCTGTAGGTCCAGTACCCGGGAACATAGACATATTCAGGTTCCGGGGGCACTTCCCAGTAACCAGGGACCCAGACATATTTCCCGCCGGTCCACCACCAGTAACCATAAGCTCAGACGTAGTCAGGAGCTGGCTGAGATGGGCGTTCATCATCCATCGGCTGGGAAGGAGGTGCCTCTGCCGAGGTCTGCTCGGGTTCCTGTTCTGGTACCTGCATTTCCTCAGGTGCGGGATCGCCCTCCTGCCATTGGGTAGGTTCGTCAAGATTGTCCGGTTCAGGAGGCACATCCTCGGCCATTACAGACCGGACCAGTGGTACCGAGCCACTGAGAAGAGCGATACCCAGCGTACCTTTTAAGAGGTCACGACGGGTCACCCCGGAATGATCGTACTCCTTTTTATTCGTTTTATTTCTTATCATGTCACCTCTCTTTTTAAACTACGAATATCGAATTATCAACATATTTTGGAATTTAGAATTTGGAATTTTGATTTATTCCTTTTCAATCCAAAATCCCTGCCTACCGGCAGGCAGGCCCAATCCAAGATCTAAAATTTCGACATTCATTATTCATCATTCGACATTGGACATTCTCTTTTTATTCCTCCCTACTGCTTTGGCAAAGGCGGAGGTGTGTAGCCCTCCCACTTGCCAGCGTTTATGTCGGGCGAAATCCATTTTTCCGCAACACTCGGCGGCTCACGTTTGGCGCTCCGATAGGCCTGGGTGGTCCCCGTTGGAGCTACATCTTCAGTCACGATGGCTTCACGTACCACGACCTGCTCATCGGTGACGTTCCAGACCGTCAAATCATCCGCGAGGGTTAGCGGACCGTCGTAGGTCTTGCGCACGGCCTCCAGATTGCTGTCATAGATATCATGCCAGGTCCAGAAATGGTAACCGACGGCGTGACGCGGCTTGACTTCAGACATGATCTTGCCAAATGCCTCGGGAGGTGTGTGGATGTAGGAGGTGATGAAAATCGCCTGTGGAAAGGGCATACCGAGTATCTCGGCCAGCTTTTCCGGAGTGTAAAAGCATTCATGTACTACCAGTTCAGCACCTTTTGAATACTTAATGAACCACTTGTTGGGGTAGGAGTCGCCTCCAAAAACAAAGCTGCGCCCGTTCCAGTCAAGGCGGAAACTCACTGAACCGTCGAGGATGTGGATTGCCGGAAAGGATGATATCTTCACGCCGTTTTTCTCGTAGATCACGCCTTCGTTGCGGAAGTCGAATTCGTGCGCAATAACCTTACCGCCCTCGATTGGGAATCCGGTCCGGCGTCCCTCTATGTCCCAGGCCCATGATTTGACCTGGCCTTCAATAAATGCCTTGGTGCCGAGCCGAGGCTCAGATCCTGAAGGCCCATAAAAATGCAGCGGCGTATAGCGGCCGTTCATCCAGCCCCCGATATAAATTTCGGCAAAGCCGCCCACGTGATCGGAATGCAGGTGACTGGCAAAAATCTTGTCGATCTTTGAATAGTCCGGTCGCAGCTTGGCCAGGTTCTCCATGGAGCCGCTGCCCACGTCAAAGAGGAATTTTTCTCCGTTGCCCAACTCGACATACCAGCAGGACGCTTTTTGCGCGCCGGTAATTACATTCGGCATGCCGGTCCCAAGTGCGGTGACCCGCATTTCTTTCGGGCCGAGTTTTTCCGTGTTGGGATAATAGTCGCGAGGGTATACTCCGTTTTTGATCTCCATCGGTGTGTAGCCGTGCGGGTACAGTTCTCCATCGATAATGTTGTCTTTCGGCATCATTCCCTTCGGCTGAGCTTCTGCCTCTGTTACAACACTGATGCTCTTTCCGGATTCACCAGTGTAGACGCCCAGGCCGTAGATGGCTGCCGCTATGAATGTCACTAAAGTCACGATACTGATTAACTTAAGTCTTTGTTTCATGGGAAACTCCTTTCAAAATACTGGTTTCAGCGATCAGGTTTCAGGTATCTGCAACTAATAGGTCTTTGCTGATCCCTGGAACCTGACACCAGAAACCTGAAACCCGATCCCTGATATCTGTTTTCTCTGTCGTGCCCTACTTGCTGGGCTTGTACCACGGCTTCTGATTACGCCAGTCCATCTTCTCCAGGTTGTACTTCTTTGAATGTTCATCAAGCATCTTATTCTGGGCGTTAAAAGCCGGGCCCCATTCACCCTCTTTGATGAAATCACTCATCGGGCTTGGGCGTCCTCTCTCTGGTGGTGACTGACGGGTCGGTCCCGGCACGCCAGAAGCACGGTCGGGCGAAACGGCCATGCGCTCGACAATCTTGTCCTTCGTGATATTCCACACCATCATGTCCGTGGCGACTGAAAGCGGGCCATCATAGGTCTCACGA
>JALGZU010000058.1 GCA_025774735.1 candidate division LCP-89 bacterium
CTAACCATGCCGGCCGGATTCCTTGGTAACCGGGACCGCACCCAGGACGTCCCCGAAGCTGCTCCCATTGGCATGTACAGCTACAACGCCTATGTGGGCACCTATCCTGACCTGGTTCTGGACAGCGACGCCTTCCCGTTCGAAAAGCTGGCCACCGGCGACGGTGCGCCCGTGGGCGACTGGAACAACTACGGCGAATCCTTCGAAGCCTGGATGACAGCGGTCACGGAAAACGTTGTGGTACCCGACGAGTATTCCCTCGGGCAAAACTACCCCAATCCCTTCAACCCGCTGACCTCCATCAGCTTCGGGCTGCCCGAAGCGGGGCACGTCAAGCTGGCCGTCTACGACCTCCTGGGCCGCCAGGTAGCCCTGCTGGTCAACGGCAACCGCGAGGCGGGTAATCACACCGCTACCTTCGACGCATCCAACCTGGCTTCGGGTCTCTACATCTACCGCATCGAAGCCGGCGACTTCTCAGCCGTCAGCAAAATGGTGCTGATGAAGTGACAGTCAAAGCTTATTTGAATACAAGGCGTTCCGAATTTTCGGGACGCCTTTTTTGTCATGTGGGTGAGATCGTCAAGTGTAATAAATTTTGTAAATTTCAACTTCTATGTTGACTTTCCATCTGAAAAGATGTATATTAAAGGCTGAAAATCCTGCATGTGCGTGGCCGACATCTGTGATTTGAGCGCGATATGGATTTGACCTGCAACCTGGGTGCAGGTCGCCTTGTCGGACAGGATGGAAAGGTCTGTAAGATGAAGGCGTAATGAGGATTTATCTTCAGATAGGATAAGTCTAACTGCGCCTTTTTGTTTTCTCGACGATCGTAAATGATGTTATAATCTCTGGGAGAATAGAAAATGGATAAGAAAGTGCAAATCGCTTTGGCTGTGGGGATGTTGACAGCTATAACAACATTCGCCCAGGACAGCCTGAATGTAACTAAAATCGGAGAACTTTCTCTACCTCTTGGCTATACCTATGGAGTCGCGGTTTTCGAGCCATACCTATATGTAGCCGATGGATCTGCCGGGCTGCGGATAGCAGACGTCTCAGACCCAACAGCGCCTGTTGAAGTAGGATATTGCCCTACACCTGATAATGCCTATGGCGTGGCGGTTTCAGGATCATATGCCTACGTAGCTTGCAGTTATGGCGGCATGCTAATAGTAGATATTTCTGATCCAGCAAGGCCAACTGAGATTGGTCTCTGCGAGTTACCAGGCGGGGGTTCTGGCATAGCACTTTCAGGGTCGTACGCCTACCTTTCTGCTGGTGGCAGTGGTATGCGCGTAATTGACATATCAAATCCGGCGGCTCCTGTCGAAGTGGGGTACTGGATTGGATATGCCAATGGAGTTGCTGCTTCTGATTCATTTGTCTATGTGTCACAAGGGATGTCCGGTTTGGTGGTAATTGATGTATCGAATCCGATTGCGCCTCTTGGGATTGGGTATTGTGGCACATCTGGTTATGCCAATGATGTAACGGTCTCGGGGATATATGCATACGTACCGAATAGTAATTTGGCTGTTGTTGACGTCTCCATCCCAACTGCGCCCATTGTCGTTGGGAGTTGCACAACACCAGGAGGAGGTACGTACGCTGCAGTTTCAGGGTCGTATGTATACTTGGCTGAGGGATGGGGTGGCGATCATCGAGTGATTGATGTTTCCGATCCGAATCTGCCAAGTGAGGTTGGTTATTATATAGAGCCCGGATACACCGAAGCTGTGGCTGTTTCCGGCTTGTACCATTATGTAAGTCATGAAACCTATGTGGGTGTCTACCAGTTCTCGCCGCCAGAGATCACCGTCACCCTAACCCCAGTTAATCCCCCAATCCAGCTCCCTGCTTCCGGTGGCTCCTTTGACTTCAACATCGAAGTGGCCAACACTGGAATGAATCCAGAGACTTTCGATATCTGGACGATGGTTACCCTTCCCAACAGCAGTGAATACGGGCCGATTATCAACGTGCCCGGCTTTACCGCTCCGGCGAGCTGGTCCGGCAATAGAGATAGAACTCAACTAATCCCAGCTGGCGCTCCTGCAGGTATGTACACCTATGATGGATATGTGGGAACCTATCCTGACGTAGTCTGGGACGAAGATCACTTCGATTTTGAGAAACTGACGGTTGGTGACGGTTCAACAGTGACAGAATGGGCTTGTTGGGGGGAATCCTTCGAGAAAGCTATACAACAACCGGGCGTCATTCCTGAAGAGATCTACCTATCTTCTGCATTTCCAAATCCGTTCAATCCGGCGACAACTATCCGCTATGGTCTATCGCGAACATCAAACATCACAATAACCATCTTCGACGTCGCCGGACGTCTGGTAGCCACCCTGGTCAACGGCCACCGAGATGCCGGACACCACGAAATCACCTTTGACGCGTCCAACCTGGCTTCGGGTCTCTACATCTACCGCATCGAGGCGGGCGATTTCATTGCCAGCAGCAAGATGGTGCTGTTAAAATAAACTTAGGGGATCAAGGGAGTCAGATATGAAACCTTGGAGTGTGATTTTAACGTTGTTTTTCATGGCACCGCTCGCCATGGCCCAGCCCACGCTGGAACCCGGCTGGCCGGTGCAGACCGGGTTTTCCGTTTCCCAATCCCCCGTCGCGGGCCAACTCGATGACGACGACGTCCTGGAATTCGCCATCGCTTCGCAGGATGGTTACCTTTACGTCTTCAATCATGACGGCACCCTTGTCAATGGATGGCCGCAATACATGGGAACGGCGCTCTGGCCCGATCCCTATGCCAATATCTGCTCGTCCCCGGCAGTCTACGATATTAACGACGACGGTCTGAACGAAATCATCGTCGGCTGCTTCGACTCCTACATGTACGTCTTCAGCCGTGAAGGAAACCTCCTGCCGGGCTGGCCGTTCCAATCCGGATTTACCATCTTCAGCACACCGGCGCTGGGCGACATCGATGATGACGGCGAAATGGAGATCATCTACGGAGACAACTCCGGCGGCATCTACGCCCTGAATGTCGACGGCAGCGTCTGCACCGGATTTCCCTACCCGACGCCCTACGTGGTGCGTTCTTCACCGGCCCTGGGCGATCTCGACCATGACGGGATCGACGAAATCGTCATCACGGCGGACAACAGCGATTATCACCTGTACGCCATCGATGGGGACGGATCCGACCTGCCCGGCTTTCCTATCCAGTTCGCCAATGCCATCGGTTCGAACTCTTCACCCACTCTGGCCGATGTGGACGTCGACGGGGATCTGGAGATTGTCGTGGGAGACCGTTCCGGGTATCTCCACGTCCTCCACCACGACGGCCAGTATCTTCCCAACTGGCCCATTGATGCCGGATACAGCCTGCAGAGCTGCCCCACGGTCGTCAACCTGGACGACGATCCCGAGCTGGAAATCATCGTCGGCATGAACGATTCCCAGGTGATCATCTACGAAGTCGACGGGAGTTATTTCCCCGGATGGCCGCAGCCGACGGCCTACACGGTGATCTCCTCGGCCTCGGTGGGTGACCTCGACGGCGATAATGAATTGGAAGTTGTGGTTGGCTGCAATACGGGTGAAGTGTACGGCTGGAATCTGGACGGTACGGCGGTTCCCGGTTTCCCCCTCACCGATCCCACCTACACGGTCTATTCCTCTCCGCTGCTGGAGGATCTCGATTATGACGGACATCTGGAGATGGTTTTGGGCTGCAACGATACCTGGATTTACTGCTGGGATCTGGGCGCCAATACCTACAATCCTGATCTTTTGCCCTGGCCGCAATTCCGCCTGGATGCCCGCAACACGGCGGCCCTGATCATCGAACCGGAGATTGAGTTTGTCATGTACGGCCTAAATCCGCCGATCGTTATCCCTCCGATGGGAGGCAATTTTGAATTTTTTGTCTCGTTGATGAGTTCCGAGACGTACACGCTGAATTTCGATGCCTGGGTGATGGTCACACTGCCCGATAGTACCCTCTACGGTCCAGTGTTGGGACCTGTTGACGTCGTTATGCCGGAAGGGCAGACCCTCGAACGGTACCGCATTCAGGAAGTCCCGGGCAGTGCTCCGGCCGGAGAGTACACCTACACAGGTTACGTCGGCTATTACCCGGATTATATCTGGGAAGAAGAGTCCTTCAACTTTACCAAATCGATCACCGGGGCTGGAGACGGTTGGGTCAGTCAATGGCTGAACACCGGCGATCCTTTTGAAATTCAGGCGGATCCGGCACCGCCCGCGGATTTCACCCTGCTGGAAAACTACCCCAATCCCTTCAACCTATCCACCACCATCTCTTTCGCTCTGTCCGGCGCGGGCAAGATCAATCTAAGCGTATATGACATTTCAGGGCGGTTGGTGGCGACGCTTACCAACGGCTGGCGGGGTGCGGGGATGCACGAGGTCACCTTCGACGCATCCAACTTGGCTTCCGGCCTCTACATCTACCGCATCAAAGCCGGTGACTTCACCGCCGTCCGTAAGATGGTGCTGATGAAGTGACTGGGTAACAAGCGACGAACTAACTCGGTCTATCCGGGCATCCCGATACGTCGGGATGCCCTTTTTTCATCCAGAACAATAATTCTTTCACAAGCTCCGGTGAAAAAAAATCGCAACATAAGAAATATGACTTGTATCTGCCTAAAAATTAACGTATATTATATTACAGTAATCGGTCTCAGCGTTTGAATGCGCATAAGCAGAGAAACAGATAATCAAACATGCGGTTCTAAGAGGAGAGAAAATGAGGAAACTTGCACTACTGCTTTTGAGTCTGAGCCTGGCGGGTTCCGCCCTGGCCACCACCTTCACACCGGAACTGGTTGAGAAACTGAACGGCAGCTCGGACAACGAATTGATCCGCATCCTGATCACCTTTGAGGAGCAGGCACAATTCAACTGGCTGGTCGAACAGACCGCCCGGATGAACAAGGCGGAAAGGCGCGCCTTCGTCGTCGACCATCTGAAACAGTTGGCCGAGTGGACGCAAGCCGACGTCAGGCTATACCTGGAAGACTGGGAAGCGGCTGGGAAGGTCCAGCATCTACGGTCAGTCTCCATCGTCAATCTGATGCACTGCCTGGCCACTCCCGAGGTGATTCGAGATTTATCGAATTACCCGGAGATCGCCGAAGTTGCCTATGATCCGGAGCGATTCATGCTGGATGAGGAAGCCCGACATGCCCGGCCGGCCGGAAAAGACGGGTTGGATGAAATCGCCTGGGGCGTCGCCGATGTTCACGCGCCTGAAGTCTGGCAGCAGGGATTCAGAGGCGCCGGTGCGCTGGTCAGCATCCTGGATACAGGTGTAAACTACAACCATGTTGATCTGGCCGACCACATGTGGGACGGCGGCGCGCAGTATCCGTATCATGGCTACGATTTCGCCAATAACGACAACGATCCCATGGATCTGGGGCCGCTGGGACATGGGACTCATGTCGCAGGCTCAGTTGCTTCTGATGGTACAGCCGGTTCACAGTGCGGTGTGGCTCCTGATGCCACCATCATGGCCGTGCAGGTGTGGTCTGGCGCTGGCTACGGCAATATCGGAGATATGATTTCCGGCATTGACTTCTCCGTCGAGCACGGCGTCGATATCATCAACATGTCCGGGGGTATTGGTGGTGGCGGCAGCACCTCGGATAAACAGCAATTCCGCACCGCCTGCAATAACGCTCTGGTTGCCGGCGTGATCGCCAGCTTTGCTGCGGGCAATGAAGCGTACACTTCGCCCCCAAATTCGGTCCGTGTTCCCGGGAACTGCCCGCCACCCTGGCTGCACCCCGATCAACTCCTCACTGGCGATATTAGCAACGTGGTTACCTGCGGAGCCACCCAATCCAACCACTCCATCGCATCCTTCTCGAGTCTTGGACCGGTCACCTGGCAGGACATCAGCCCCTGGTTCGATTACGCTTACAATCCCGGCATGGGATTGATCGATCCTGACATCTCCGCCCCCGGGGTGGACGTCAAATCCTGCCTCTACAGCAACAACACCGGCTATACCTTCATGAGCGGAACTTCAATGGCTACCCCGCACGTCGCCGGAGCTATGGCACTGCTGCTGAGCAAGGACCCTAGCTTGACCCCGGCCCTGATCGACATGTACCTGGAAACCTACGCCGAAGACCTGGGAGCCGTCGGTAAGGACAACATCTTCGGATCCGGCTTGATGAATGTCTACGATGCGATTAACGCCATACCCGTCGGAACCGGCCCCTATCTGGTCGTGTCTGATAAAGAATTCGACGACATCGGCGGCAATAACAACGGCGCCCCCGATCCCGGGGAAACCTGCTCCATGATCGTCACGCTCTACAACGTCGGTCAGGGTGACGCCAGCAACATCGTCGGCACCCTCTCGACCACCGATCCTTACCTGACGATTACCCAGACCGTCGCCAATTACCCCGATCTCTCCAATCTCGAACAGGGACAGGGTTCGCCGGCGTACCTGTTCGACGTCGATTCGGCCTGCCCACAGGGACAGTACGTCTCCTGCGATCTGCACGTCACCGCCGACAGCGCCTACACCACTGATATAGTCATCAATTTCGTGGTCGGCGATCCCGCCAACAGCCCTTCAGGACCCGATGCTTACGGCTACCTGGCCTACGATCCCTTCGATGCGCCCGAACTGCCGGTCTACGATTGGGTTGAAATCAGCGCCGATTCGGGCGGTCCCGGATCCCTGGTCAACTTCACCATGGATGACCAGGTCTTCCAGTACGTACTGCCTTTCTCCTTCCAATACTATGGCGCCGTGTTCGACACCTTTAGCGTGGCCGCCAACGGCTGGGTCGGTATGGGAGTTACCATCGATGATGATTACTCCAACTCGGGCATCCCCGACGCCGACGGGCCGCCCAACATGATCGCACCCTACTGGGAAGATCTGTCACCCCAGAGGACCAATTCAGGCAAAGTCTGGATCTGGCAGGATATGACCGATCACCGCCTCATCGTCGAATGGAATCACATCGAACAATATGCCCCCACGGGATCGTTCGAAACCTTCCAGGTCATCCTGCATGACCCCGTATACTATCCCACCGGAACCGGTGACGGACGCATCATCTTTCAGTACAAGGACATGTCCACGACGGCTACCGGATCCGAAGGAACCATTGGCATCGAAAACGCCACCCAGACGGACGGCATCCAGTACTTCTTCGATGGCGGGTATGATATGAACGCCCACCAGATCGAGGATGGGTTTGCCCTCCTCTTCACCACCCCTGCTGAAGCACCAGATCTGGTCGTCACCCTGACCCCCTACGGCACTCCCATCCAGATCCCGGCGGCCGGCGGCAGCTTCGACTTCAACATTGCCATCGCCAACAACGGAGTCAGTCAGGTGGTCGCCGACGTCTGGTGTGATGTAACCCTGCCGAATGGTTCTCCCTTCGGACCGGTCCTCGGGCCGGTCAACCTGACCATGCCGGCCGGATTCTCTGGCAACCGGGACCGCACCCAGGACGTCCCCGAAGCTGCTCCCATAGGCATGTACAGTTACAACGCCTATGCGGGCACCTACCCGAACGTCGTACTGACCAGCGACAGTTTCCCCTTCGAGAAGCTGGCCACGGGCGATGGCGTCTTGATTGAAGGATGGAACAACTACGGCGAATCGTTGGAAGCCTGGATGACGACAATGGCCGATGGGGTCGTCCCCGGTGAGTTCTCCCTCGAGCAGAACTACCCTAACCCCTTCAACCCACTGACCTCCATCAGCTTCGGCCTGCCCGAAGCGGGCATTGTGAAGTTGGCCGTATACGACATCCTCGGACGCCAGGTGGCACTGCTGGTCAATGGCAACAGGGAAGCAGGCAGTCACACCGTCACCTTCGACGCTTCGAACCTCGCTTCCGGCCTTTACATCTACCGCTTCGAAGCCGGTGACTTCACAGCGTTGAATAAGATGGTGTTGATGAAGTAAGAACCAACAGCAAAAACTAATTATCAGGGCGACTTTCGGGTCGCCCTTTTACTTTTTTCTGATTAAAAAATTTTACATTTCTGTATAAAATATATATTGACATTCTGTTTAAAAAATGATATATTTGTTTATTAACCGCAATTGATCGGCTGGCAATCTGCGGATAGCGAGCGGTAAGGGAGAACCCGCATCCTAAGGGTGGGTCACTTTGCCGGGATAGATTAAAAGCCTGCTAAATGAAGGCACGGTGGGACTCATACTCTGAGATGAGCTGGGTTCCATTGTGCCTTTTTGTTTTCACAGGATATACCCTAATAGAAAACTGTCATTTAGATTCTGCCCCATAAAATCTGAGGAAAACAAGGCCATGTTGAAGACCAAATCACCTATTCTAATCATTGCAGCCGGATTGGGCGTTGCACTTGCACTTCTGCTCGCTACGTATTTCCTCCTACCATTGCGCGATCGGGGCCCCTGGGAGGTTACGATAGCTACGGGTACAGAAGGAGGTACATATTTAACGCTGGGGCAACAGCTTGCCCGGATTTTGGTAAGGCTCCCGGAAATACAGGAAGCCACGGCTCGGGAGACCGCAGCTTCTGTTGAGAACATTCAGCTCTTGTGTGACTCTAAGGCAGATATCGCCTTCGTCTTCAATCCTGCACTTACCGATCTTCCGCAGGAAGAGCGCGAAAAGATCTGTGTTCTGGCTCGCTTATATACGGATGTTGTTCAGATCGTGGTGCGAAAAGATGCGGGAATCCAGAGTTTGACGGATTTGAACGGGAAGAAGGTCTATGTCGGCAAGAAAAAGAGCGGCACAAAAGTCATCGCTGAAGCCATTCTTAAAGCTCTTCAAATCTTCCCTTCCATGAAGGTAGATGAAGGCAAATATGAGCAGGCATCTCAAATGCTCATAAACGGGGAACTTGATGCGGTTTTTTTCGTTTCCGGAAAGCGTACAAAAGCTGTGAAGATGGCTCTCGAATCCGGGAAGTGCTATCTCCTGGACCTAAGCGATAGCCTCGTCAGAATCACCGAGAGCAACCGTGATGTTTTTGTTGAGGAGATTCCGGCCAATTTCTATGCAAACCAGACAAAACCTGTACTAACAGTGGGTGCAGATGCACTCTTGATGTGTCGCAAAAATCTTAACGACAACTTAGCGCTTTTAATTCTGAATACTCTATTTGACAACATAGGTGATCTTCTAATTGCACATGCCAGAGCCCATGATATCAGGTTTGAGAGGGCTTTTGATAGGTTACCGAACAATGTAGAACTTCACCCGAGCGCCATAAAATTTCGGGAGAGGGAGCAGAAAGAACTGCTCATTGCTACCGGTGCATTCAATGGGAAATACCATGAGTTGGGTAAGACGATGCAAATGCTACTCGCCCAGTACGGTATTTCTGCCAGAGCAGTTCATACGGAGGGATCAATAGAAAACCTTTCGTTGCTCACACAGAGACCAACCTTAGCAATAATCCAGTATGACGTTGCTCTGGCCTCATATATGGGTAACCCTGAGTTTTCTTATGGGAAGAAAGAGTCCAGCACGGCTGAGATTGCCATACGAAAAGTTAGAAACATAAGGAGAATCGCAACCCTCCACCCGGAGAAAGTCCACATCATGATTCGGCGTGATCAGCTTCCAAATGACATAGGGACACGGCCGACTGTCCAGGCTTTGAGGAATACCCATGTCTGTACCGGACCCGCAAATAGCGGCACGCGCATATTGGCCCAAGCCATACTCAAACACCACGATATAAACTTAAAGTCTCCCATTCCTCTCTCGGTTCCGGACATGTTGGATAGAATTAATAATGGCGAAATTGCGGCCGGATTTTTCGTCAGCCATGTGCCCAGCGAGGCGGTTAAAACAATACTAGACAACGAAGAAATCAGGCTTTTGTCTATCGAACCCAAAAAGATGACCAAATTGGTTGGATCAGCTATAAGAGCGTCCAGGATAGCTGCCGTCAGATATGGATGCCAACTGGAGGGCGAGCCTGCGGTGGAAACGCTTGAAACAAGGGCCGTCCTGGTGACGACTGAAGACCTGCCGTTCAACGTCCAGACGATCACGGAGGCGGTTTTCGAAGGAGCTGGAATACTCGGCCTTGAAAAGGAGGCTATGGCCACAGATCTTTCAATTCCTGTCCACCCAGAAGCACGCAAATACTACAAGAAGGCGGGTCTTATCCCTTCAAAGCCGCCCTTCGACTGGCTGGCTGCGGCGTGGCGCTCCCTGGCTTGCATCGTGATACTCGTAACTGGATACCGCGGGTTTCTCCATTGGGGACGGGAGAAAACGGCCAGACTCAGCCGCCAAAGAATTTACGACGTATCTGTCAAGATGGGTGAACCGCATTCCGTGGAAAGATTGTTCAAAATTCGCCGTGATATTCGCGAGTGTATCAGAAAGAAATGGTGGCAAGGAGGCAAGCTGGATGAGGCGCGCCGGCGCAACCTGGAGAAACTGATTGCGGAAAGAATTAGTGACGCTCGAGCAGCTCTCACGACTGAGCTCCTGACGGAAATCCGTACGGTGGCGAAGGATAAAGAGTTAGATCGTAAGGGGAAGCTCGAGAGTTTTACCTCTCTTGAGGAACAGATCTGGACGCACATAGAGAGTGGCGAACTGAATGAATCCCAGCATGCTTTTTTAATGGGATTGATTCAGAACCAGAGAGCTGCGCTAACTCGTTAGGCAACGTTCACTACGCAGGCTAAAAACAGGATGAGTCAACAGAATCATAGGTGAACGCAATGATAAAAAGGATTGTTCGAAAACTAGTAATTGGAACCTCCTTGATGGCGTTCCTTTTATTAGATCCCGGATCGATCATTCAGGCGCAAGTCGACACCGAAGCCATGCGGGAATCAAGCATCGAGGAAGGCTGGAAGACGACGCTCTCGCTGAATGCGCTGGCTCAACAGGGGAATACCGAGGTATTATTCTTCGACACAAAACTGCGATTTGATTACCGGGCGGCAAAACTCCATATCTTCTTCTGCGCCAGTTTGCAGTACGGCGATGAAAGTGAGGAAAGATTTATCAATGAAGGCTTCATGCACCTGCGCTGGGTACGTTCGCTTGATTCCCGTTTTACCGTTGAAGTTTTCGTCCAGAATGAGTTCGATGACTCCATTCTTCTGGAAAAGCGAAGGCTGTTGGGTGGTGGCCTCCGGACACTCATTTTAGAAGCAAATAAGATAATTCTTCATATGGGAAACGGTTTTATGATCGAGCATGAAGATTATACCGATCCCGCCGAGGAAGATAAGAGGCTCTTGCGTTCGACAAATTATTTAACCGGAGAATGGTGGCTCGATGATAGAATCCAAATTTATTTGACTACATACTTTCAACCGAACGTGGAATCCATATCTGATTACCGCGTCCTATTGAGCAATGGATTGGAATTCAAATTAACTGATTTATTATATGCAAATATTAAACTGGGATATAGATTTGACAGTGAACCTCTAAGGGGTATCAAGAAATATGATATCGAAACGGTAAACGGGCTTAGCCTTACTTTCTGACAAGGATTTTTGATTCGATATAGGGGCAGACCTCCAACAGGTTAGTCCCTTCTGGATGTGCCTGCCCTGAGACTTTAGAGCCCCCTTCAGGGGGCTTTTTAAATTCTCATAGTAGCCCGGTCCTTCAGGACTGGGCGTACCGCTTAATTGGAATCCAAAACCTCAACCGGCAAGAGTATTATTTTTCACATATTCCGGCAAAGATATTGACATCCGTCGTTTAATTTCATATATTTCACTGTCCCGGTGCTTGGCTGATGAAACGGTGTGGAAGCACCTCCAGATAAACTGATGGAGGTTCTTCATGAAAGTGGCTTCTATTTATCTGTATAGCATATCATCCCTGGCTGCTATCGCGTTCATGTCCCTATCTGTCTGGGCCGATCCCGTCCCCACGACCATTGACGACTTCTTCCTGCCCGGTTCACAACCAGATCAATCCGGTAGTTTCCAGTCGCCCAACCAGTGTGATAACTGCCACGGCGATTACGATCTGACGGCTGAACCCGCTTTCAACTGGCGTGGCGGCATGATGTCGC
>JALGZU010000407.1 GCA_025774735.1 candidate division LCP-89 bacterium
GCAGCATCGAGATACGAATGTCATATTGTTCCTCCATCCCCTGTTAAAAATGCGCCTGTATTCCCTGCGAGGCTCTGGTGGAGACATCGTCTACGTTAGAATATTTTCGCTCATAGCCATCATTATTTTACTGATTGCATGCATCAACTTTATGAATCTGGCGACGGCGCGTTCCGAACACAGAGCAAAAGAGGTTGGCCTGAGAAAAGTTGTCGGTGCAAAGCGGAAACAACTGATGACACAGTTCTTCGGGGAATCGGTTGTTCTTGCGATTCTGGCTCTATTCATTGCTGTAATTCTGGTGGAGCTCCTTTCGCCAGTGTTCAATGACCTGGCAGGTAAAGAACTGTCTCTGAACCTGATTCGGGGCTCCAACAATCTCATCGCACTGGTAATCATAACTCTGGCAACCGGTGTACTGGCAGGCAGTTATCCAGCCATCTTCTTGTCGGCGTTTAAGCCGGCTCGAACGATCAAGGGGATCACGAAATCGAAAGGCGGTGGCAGGAATATCCGCAGAACTTTAGTGATCGTTCAGTTTTCGCTGTCCATCATTCTGATCATCTGCACAATGGTCATCTACAAACAGATTACCTTCATGCAAAACAAGAAATTAGGGATAAACCGGGAAAATGTCGTTCGCCTGCCCATCGAGGGATTAAAAGACGGTAAATACGCCTCGGTTAAGGCCGAGTTATTGAAACACCCGAATGTACTAAGCGTGACGGCAGCGTCGCACTGGCCTCACTACATCAGCAGTAACACTGGCGGCGCAGATTGGGAAGGAAAAGATCCCGATCAAAACGTTCTGATCGGTTTTACCGCCATGGATTTTGACTATGACATTACATTCAATTTAGAGATGGCCGAGGGCAGATTTTATTCGCAGGAGTATCATTCGGATTCATCGCAGGCTGTGGTACTGAACCAGGCTGCCATCGATGCAATGGGGATGGAATCACCCCTGGGGAAGAGGTTTTCCATCGCAGGCAACGATCTCACAATCATCGGTGTTACGGAAAATTTCCACTTCAAACCCCTCGATTGGGAGGTCGAACCGATGATGATGTTACTGTTTCCGCCATTCTATAATCACGTCTTCACCAAAGTAGCAGGCGAGGACATTCAAAGGAGCATGGCGTATATCGAGGACGTCTACAGGCGTTTGAATCCGAGTTGTCCTTTTGAATTCACTTTTGTGGATGAGAAGTATGACCGCCTTTACCGGGATGAACGACGCATGGGGCAACTGTTCAGTTATTTCACCGTCCTGGCAATATTCGTCTCCGGTCTCGGACTTTTTGGCCTAGCAGCTTTCGCCGCCGAACAGCGCACCAAGGAGATCGGCATCCGCAAAGTCCTGGGCGCGACTATCACGAATATCATCGGCCTGATCTCAAAAGAATTTGTGTTCATCATCATAGCTGCGAGTTTTATTGCGGGACCTGTCGCTTATTACTTCATGAGTAGTTGGCTGCAGGGTTTCGCCTATCGTACGCATCTAAGCCTCTGGATATTTCTGGGGGCAGGGTTAGGTATCCTAATCGTCGCACTGGCGATAGTCAGTTCCCAGGCCTATAGGGCCGCGGTAGCCGATCCGGTGAAATCGTTAAGGTATGAATAGCCTTTCTCTGGAGAGAACCTCATGTTCTGGAACGCTCTCAAAGTCACCCTGCGAAACCTGATCCGCAACAAATTATATGCGCTGATCAGCGTGGTCGGCTTGAGTATCGGTATCACCTGCTGCCTTCTTATTTTCCTCTACGTGCAGCACGAGTTATCATTTGACCGCTTCCATGAAAAGGCAGACTCGATTGATCGACTTATCCGGATGGAACTAAGTGGTGGTGAGGAATCCCAGGGTTCAGAATCGCTTTCAGTGCTTGCTGCGGCTGAACTTGAGGCCAATATCCCGGAAATTGTAAACACTGTCCGTTTCCGTCAGAATCAATATACGGTTCGGCACGGAGAGGATTCCTTCAATGAATCTGTGGCGCTTGTCGATCCCGGCTTCTTCAAGATGTTTTCCTTTCCCCTGGTACACGGCGATCCCAACACCGTTTTAGCTGATCCAGGAGGTGTCGTCATATCGGAGGAAATGACTGTCAAATACTTCGGTAAGGGTGATCCAACCGGTGAAACCTTCACCATCCAGTTCGGCGAAACACCTCTCGACTTGATGGTTACCGGTGTTCTTGAAAACGCTCCCACAAACTCCAGTATCCAATACAGCTTTATCGTCTCATCTGAACTTTTCAAATACGCTTTTCCTGCCTGGTACTTAGACACCTGGGACATTGTTATCATACAGACCTTCGCCGAACTGTCACCGGGAAGCGATCCTGCTGAAGTCGAACGAAAAATCGCCGCCTACACAGAAAGCCTGTTTGCCGGCAATGAGGAGCAACTAAGACATTACCGGCTTCAACCTTTAACTGAAATCCATCTCGACAACCGTTACGACGGGATCACAACACCAAGCAGTGATCCGAAATACTCCTATATCCTCTCCGCTATCGCTCTAGCCGTCCTGCTGATCGCCTGCATCAACTTCATGTCGCTGGCCATCGGCCGTTCCAGCGGGCGCGCCCGGGAAGTCGGGCTGCGTAAAGTGCTGGGCGCGCAGCGCATCCAATTAATGAGGCAGTATTGGGGTGAGGCGCTGTTCCTAAGCATCGCGGCGCTTCTCCTGGCCATCGTCATGGTTGAACTGTTTCTGCCCACCTTCAATACGCTGGCGGAAAAACGCCTCTCGCTTGATCTCCTTTCCAATTGGCTGCTGATACCTGCGCTCGCGGGCACCGTGCTGATTACAGCATTCATTGCCGGCTTGTATCCGGCACTTGTGATCTCAAGATTAATCCCCGTCGATTCCCTCCGGGGTGATCTGAAGGTTGGAGGCAAAAACCGCCTGATCCAGGGATTGGTCATCCTTCAATTCGTTATCTCTATTACCCTGATCGTCAGCACGGTCATCATCGCTTCCCAGATCAAGTACGTCAGTAATTATGATCTGGGATACGACAAGGATCCGGAAGGAGAAGAAGCCAGCAAGCTGGTGAAGCGCTTTCGCAATGAACTTGCCGGTTACAAAGACGTCGTCAACGTCGCCGGCTACACTTATCCCTTCGGCCAATCGTGGCTCTACATGAACTACGGCGGCGAGGGTATGAAATTCCTGATCGGGGAAGACGTTACGGGAACGGGTTACACAGAAGATCCTGAGGTGGCCGATAAATACTTCTACGTCAACTGGGTGGATGCCCATTACCTCCCCACGATGGACATCAAAGTGTCTCAGGGACGCAATTTCTCGGACGATTTTCCTTCTGACGTCGATGGCGCCATTATCCTCAATCAAACGGCTGCGAAGGCTTTCGGCTGGGATAATCCCATCGGTCAGCAGTTACCGAAGGGCTTTCGCAAGGCCCGTGTGGTCGGGGTGGTGGAAGATTTCCATTTCTACCCGTTGCACCGGGAAATTCAACCTCTCCTCCTGCATATGAACGGCACCAATTTTATTAGCAGCGTCCTCGAAATCGCAGTAAAGGTTCGATCCAATAACGTTCCGGAAACGATCCGTCACCTGGAAAAGACCTGGGGGAAGGTCAGCGGTGGCATGCCCTTTCAGTACAAGTTTCTCGACGACCAAACGGCGGACCAGTACGCGGCGGAATTGCGCTGGCGCAGCATAGTACAATTTTCCTCTATCTTCACGCTTCTGGTCGCCTGTTTGGGTCTAATCGGGTTAACTTCCCTGGCTGTCGCGAAACGGACCAAAGAAGTGGGTATCCGCAAAGTGCTGGGAGCTTCTGTCGCTAACATAGTGGCGCTGTTCACCGGTGATTTCGCCAGACTGATCCTGATCGCGAACCTGCTTGCATGGCCAGCTGCCTACCTGATTATGAGGCGCTGGTTGCAGGATTTCTCGTACCGCATCGATATCAGCATCTGGTACTTCATCGCCGCTGGCGCAGCGGTCCTCGGAATCTCCCTTTTGACCGTAAGTTTTCAATCCATCAGAGCCGCCCTAGCCGATCCGGTGAAGTCGCTCAGATATGAGTAACCAAAGGAACTGAATATGTTCTTGAATTATTTGAAAATCGCACTGCGCAACCTTAGGCGCCAGAAGGTTAATTCCTTCATTAACATCACCAGCCTGACCATCGGTATGGCCTGCTGCGTCCTGATCTTACTCTGGGTGGTTGACGAATTAAGTTTCGACAGGTTTCACGAGCAAGCCGATCGAATCTACCGTCTTTGTGCCGAAATGGAAATTGGCGGATTTATGAGTGCCTCGGTGGTCTCCGCACCCATGGCCGAGGCGCTCCAGGATATATATCCGGAAGTGGCTAAAACAGCACGATATATGCACCGGGGCAGCATGTCAATTCAGTATGGGGATAAAGAATTTAAAATTGAACCTGTCGGATGCGCGGATAATTCCCTATTTGAAATATTTTCGTTTCCTTTCCTGGCCGGTGATCCAAAAACAGCCCTGCAAAATGCCCATACCGTCGTTCTCACCGAAGAGACAGCCTCGAAACTGTTCGGGAGTGAAACGGCGCTGGGGAAAATCCTCAAGACTGTGGATGGCCGAGACTTCACGGTTACCGGAGTACTGAAAAAGGTCCCGCCCAATTCGCATCTCAATTTCGAAATGATCTATTCATTCGAGACTTTAAAACATGAAATTTCTGGAGTCCTGGACAATTGGTTCATATTTCGATTCTCGACCTATCTA
>JALGZU010000408.1 GCA_025774735.1 candidate division LCP-89 bacterium
TTTCTCCGGGCCGGATGGGACGAGACGGAGGTCATCAGCGCGTCTTCCATGAAGAAAATGGCCGGATCGTTCATCACCGGGAGTGAGAACCGATACTCGCCTGTGAGCGGGCTATACCTGTTCGGCCGCTCCCAGGATGTGGCCTTCCAGAAGGCGCGCGACAGCATAAATGAACGGAATCATCTAAGGCTATGGATGTCACCGATCCGTTTCGAGGGGGTCCCGGTGTGGATCGGACAGATCAGCCGCGACATCGGGGTTCGGTTTACCAAGAAAACCATCACCACCCACAAAATCGATCCGGAGGTGGATGAAACTCGTGAATTTCTGGTGGAAAATCTGGCCTATTCCCAGTCTCTGGCCAAGCTGGGTTATGTGGATGGCGTAGGTGCCGCACCCATCGATGAACCACGCGGGAACCTTACCGGCGATCCCTATTTCACCGACGGCCACCGGGTGGTTCTGTGGGTTTCGTCCCAGCCAACGGACCTCGCTGATATCGAGATTCTCCAGTGGGGTGCTCAGCCGGCCCGGTAGAGCCGTCGCCGCCTGGTGCGAGAATCCCAACGGGAGCGCAAACCTGGCGGAAGCGTCACGGTTCTACACCTTGGGCACGAGGAGATGGCATTCGTGTTCCCCGCCGAAGTGTGTGGGATTCCTTAATGATCTCACCTCAAGACTCGGCTCGCTCCAGTTCCAGAAGGATTGTCTGGCGGTCCAGTAGCTGCCGATCGCCGCTGTCCTCCAGAAACGGTTCCACATCCCTGATGACGGCCGACCAGTCGAGGGAAGTTACCCGATCCAGTAGAACCCTTCTCCAGGTCCCGGGTTCGATTAAAGGCCCCTCCCACCCCGTCTGCCCGAGGGCGTGCCCGAGTAACTCGAAGTTGGGTGAAGGGCGGTCCGGTCGGGTCAGGTACCAGACGAGATCGAAGAGATCACGTCCCTTGGCATAGCTCCTGGCAAGAACCGCGTGGATTTTTCCCGCCATGCAGGAGCTGAGATCATGGACTCGGAAGGTGATTGGAAAGTGCCGGGTGATCAGGCGCGTCTCCAGGATCGCCCCGGCCGGAGGGCGGGTATCGACCTCAATCCGGATCATCAGTTTGGCTCCGCGTTCTCGGGACAGACCCGCTTCGCGAAGAAGGCCCGGGAACTTGATGTCGGCAGAGTGAACGGTCCGGGCCGTCCGTAGAGTCGCCTCCACCTCGTATCCGGACAGTTCGAAGTCCCTCTTCACGATCCGCGCCCAGTACTCGAGTCCCCGATCGTATTCGGGTCGTTCCAGAGCGAAGTCGAGGTCCTCGGAGAAACGCCGCAGGCCGTACAGGAAACGGAGGGCCGTACCACCTTGGAATGCGAGTGCCGCGAATGCTCCCGCGGAATGAACCGACCGGAGAATGTGCGCCTGGAGATACTCGCGAACGAGATTGAGCCGCACACGCGGATCCTGTTGTTCGGCGGCGAAAGCAAGAAGGTGATCTTTCACAGCACCCGCTCCGCAGTTCTGTCTTTTTCGAGGATACCAATCGTGAGTTCGACCGCGCGGGTCAATCTCGGTTTTTCCGCACGCGCCACGAACGAGCGCAAGCGATCGACATCGAGGATGTCCGGTGCAAGTCGCAGCTCACCCACGAACGAAGCGTCGATGTTGCCAGGAGTGAGGTAATACTGATCCAGGAGGGCTTTTTCCGCAATTGCGACGAAGGACTTTTGTCCGGCTCCCACATCCACTTCGCGATAGCCCCAGAAAAGGTCCTGTTTAAGATGACGGTAATGAAAAAATCCCAAGGGGGTGTTAAACCGACCGGGCCGGTTGGTGGTGACGCTCGTCACCATCGGCACCGACTCCGGGATGACGCCATGGTAGGAGAGCGCGGACTGCAGGCTGACATAGGAGGGCACCCGGATCCTCGAGGCGAGGGCGAGCGGGTTCGGAACCTCACCGGCATAGGGGGGAGCCAGCATGTAGAGCCCCCTTCGCAGTTGGATCAGGCGTCCGGATGCGACCCAGCGGCTGAGCTGACGTCTGGCTTCCCGGGGGGAGTCGGGACCAGCCAGGAGGGCAGCGGTCTCGAACACGGTCATTCCGCGGAGAAGGCGGAGAAGATCCGGCCATTTCATGGTAATAAATTGCCATATTTGGCAACTTATTGCAACAAATTTTATCTAGAATCGATGCAGGCTGCGGGAGTCGAACCCGATCCAGGCCGATCAACTAACCGGTTGATGGCGCATGACTTCCGTCGCAAGAGCTTGATTCCACGCCGCTTTTCACCGTCGATCGATTCCCCAGGAGTCCCCTGCAGTCCCTTGGAGTCGACCCCAGTCGTGGAGATATCCATGAGCAAGCCTGTGTCAAGAGAAAAGCGCGAATCGTTGACGGATTCGTATGCCAGCTCTACGATCGCGCCCTCGCTATCGCTGTCACTTCGCAGGCGCCTGGCCAGCAGTTCCCCAAGTGCTTTGTCCTCGACGCTGCAAATCACTTGCCGCCCGGTGCGTCGAATTGCCGCAAGAACTTCCGCAAGGTGTAGCGCCCTGTAGGAATGCAAGTCCTGCAGCTCGCCGCTGACCGCTGCTGAACATGAAGTGCGGATTGAGTCCAGGCCCCACTTCTAGACTCAGCATCCTGCATACGACGCCTCTCAGATGATAACGGGCTTTTCGCCAGTCAACATGAGGGCGCAATCTCTCATACAATTCCATTAACATTGGA
Organism: candidate division LCP-89 bacterium; assembly: GCA_025774735.1. The sequence goes on from JALGZU010000408.1 coordinate 2,720, forward strand.
CTCAGCCCTGACAACTGTTCATCAACCAGTTCACCTTGCAGCCGTTTCATAATCTGCACAGCATGTTCCACATGACCCACTGCATCGTTACGTTGACGGAGCTCGCCAGCGATTGCGGAGGGCGAGACCGAGCAGGGCGATCAGAGCGAGCGATACCATCGTAGCGAAGACATCGCCGATGCGGGCGTAGATGGTGGTGACGCCTTTCTTGGGCAGATCGGCGATCATCAGATTCTGATCGTTCTCGAAACTGTCGCTCGCGGCCAGCATGCGGCCCTGGTAGTCGAAGCCCGCCGAGAGA
>JALGZU010000059.1 GCA_025774735.1 candidate division LCP-89 bacterium
TCAGGGTGGCGTCCGTCATGGGCGGCAGGTCAATGTCAAATTTCAGGAACATGTTCGCCGTCTCGGGAAAGATGTAAGCCACGTAAAAGAGGACCGCAGCCGCCAGGGCCAGGATTACGATCGCCGGCATGATCAGCGCTGACTTTAAGTTCTTCTTGAATTCCTCATTCCTCTCCAGGAACTTAGCTGTGGATTCATAAATCTCTACCATGTTACCGGATTTTGAGGCCACACCGAGCATATGGGACGGGAATTTTCCCAGGGTATCTGCCTGCTTGCCAAAAACTTCGGAACCGTCTTTACCGTCTTTGAGGTCTTGATGTATCTCCTTCAAGGTCTGTTTCAGACCCTTGTTCTCCAGGTCGTTCGACAGGAGGTTGAGAATTTCGTCATAGGGAAGCTTTTCGCGAAGGAGATCAGCCGAGAGACGGATGAACATGACGATATCCTTCGATGGCGGCTTCATCTTGAAATCCAATAGCCTTTTCTGGATCGTCAGTACTGTGAAACCCATTTTCTCGAGGGCCCGGCGCACTTCGTCCACATTGAAGGCTTTCTGCTGGCCGGTGATGACCGCTTCGCGACCGCGCCGCACTTTATATACAAAAGTCGCCTTGCGGCTCAGGTCCTTCAATTTGAAGCGCCTGTGCCGGGCGATGTCATCTGCGCGCTTGACCGCCTCTCGTTTGTTGTTGGCGGATATGATCCCCTGGATCATCCGTCCGGATAATCCGATTCCTTGATAACGATATTCAGCCATGGCAAACCCAATTAAGTTCTATGTGGTGTTCGAATGTAAAAGTCTGTGCAATTCTCAAGAAATCCGGTCGGATACAACGAAAATATACCAGTAGACTTAAGCCGGCATATTGTGAATTCTAAACCTGCGTAGCGATGGCGGTCTCAGGCCTGAAGTTGCTTCCCCATTTCAAAGGAGGTACAACCGTCATCGCTAATCATGTCGGTTTGCCGGCGAATCAACTGTCTGGACATCCTCCGGCAAACCTCCACAGGCATCCTCACACAGTGAAGATGCCTGTGGGCACAATGAGCTGTGTGGCTAACGGTTGGTGACCGTTACCGAGATGCTGTCGGCCCACACCTGGACCGTAGCGGTGCACGGCGTGTTGTCACCATCGCCGTCCTCGGTACCCACACCAGTCAGGGTGAGGTCATCAATATCGCCGGCAGTAGTGATGGAGTACGTACCGTTTTCATTGACTGGCTGAGTGGTCAAGAAAGCCAGACCGGCGGCGTTCGCAGTCAGCAGAATGAAGCTGCCACCACCACCACCCATGGCCGTGGGGCGACGGAAATGCTGCTGAGCGCGTGAAGCCAGGTTGACCAGGTCAGCGGTCACTGCATCCAGGTTCGAGGAAGCGGCCTGATCGTTGAACATGTTGATTCCCACGACCACCGCGATTCCGACGATGATCACAGAAAGGACGATGAGTAAGAGTTGTTGCTGTCCCATGATTCCTCCTTAGAGATGGACATTGGGGTTGTTTTGGTTCATCCGTTACTACTATCGTTGTATCCTGTTCTTCGGATTGCCTGACACGCTATGTTACAAGCTGCGTGCCAGTTTTGTATACTATTGTTATTATAGTAGGATATAAAGCTATTTTGGGAAATTATCGCCTGAATCGGTCTTAAACGCTGCCTAGAGGCGTTTTGTGTCGCCTATTTGCGACAAATATTACTCTCGCAAAATCGCATCTCCCTGTAACACAGGGTATTAGTTCAATGTCATAAAAATGTTAACGCGTCGCGATTCTGTGACTCGAAGCCTGTCATACGCACCCGTTCAGCTTGAATCCGAATCGTCTCGAGTCAACTCGGCGAGCTTACGCGAGGTGGGTAAACCCAGTTGTTTCATCTTCCGGTGATAGTTCTGCCGGGGCAATCCGGCGCTTTGCGCCGCCTGGGTCACGCTACCATCGTGCAGCCGCAGGTTCTCGAGGAGGTAGCGCTTCTCAAATTCATGCCGAGCTTCTCTAAGAGATAGTTGTAACAGCTTCGACACCCAGTCTTCAGATTCTCCGGGGATCGTCTGGCAGAGGTTCTCGATATCGATCTGCGTTCCCTCCGCTAAGGCAATGACGCGTTCGATCGTGTTTTCCAGCTCACGCACGTTGCCGGGCCAGTTGAAACTGCATAGATGGTTTATAGCTTTCGGTGCCAGCTTCAGGCCGGGTCTTCCAAACGCTTTCGAATATTTTTCGGTGAAGTAGCGAACCAGGAGAGGGATATCCTCAGGACGGTCACGCAGTGCCGGCAGCGAGATTGTGATTACATTGAGCCGATAGAAGAGGTCCAATCGGAAATTTTGCTCGACGACCTCCCGCTCCAGGTCCTTGTTCGTCGCTGCAATCAGACGAACGTCGGAAGTCAACTCTTCAGTGCCGCCGACGCGTTGGAAGGTGCGTTCCTGCAGCACCCGCAGTAGCTTGACCTGGAGCGTCGACGGCATGTCACCGATCTCATCGAGAAAAAGCGTTCCTCCTTCCGCCTCTTCAAAATAACCCCGGGTGCGGCGGATGGCGCCAGTGAAGGCACCCTTCTCGTGTCCGAAAATGAGGGATTCGAGTAAACCCTCCGGCAGCCCCCCGCTATTGACGCTGATGAAGGGGCCGTTGGCTCGCTTGCTGTTGCTGTGCAGTGTACGCGCGATAAGCTCCTTTCCGGTCCCTGTCTCACCGGTGATCAGAACGGTTGTGGGGATGGGTGCCACCTTTTTGACCAGGTCGAAGACCTCCTGCATGAGAGGGCTGGCGCTGACCAGGCCGTCAAGCTTGAACCGCTCCTCCAATTGCTGTTTGAGGTGGCGGTTTTCCGTTCGGGTTCGGGCTGTATCAACTAGATGTGCGACAGCCAGCCTCACCGGCTCGAAGTCGCGAAATGGCTTCTCCAGATAATCTTCCGCTCCCTCCTTCATCGCCTGTACGGCAATCGAAACGTTCCCGAAGGCGCTCATAATCATGATAGCACTTTCGGGAGATGCTTTCTTCAGCTTGGGGAGTAGCTCCAACCCGGATATTTCGGGCATTTTTATATCGAGGAGGATGAGTTCGTAGAGCTCGGATTTCACCCGGTCCAGGGCTTCCAGAGGACGCGTGGTCCATTCGATTGTCCATTGGTCGGATGCCAGTGCTTCGCTCAAGAGTGTACAGATGTCCGCTTCGTCATCGACGATCAGGATGCGGGCGCGATGCATAGATTGACCTGAAGTAGTGGAGATTACCAGTTCTATGATCGGCACGGGAGGCTGTAATCTTGAGACCGGTGGAATGGTTTGTGGAGGGATTATGACGGGTTGAGGCGGCGAGATTAAGGGCTAAGCGTCCAGTAATTATGCTCAGCTGATTTACCGGGGCCTGCTATCTATAATAAGGAAAGTGGGGGGGGAAAGAGGGGTGCTTACTGTTTGAACTCACGTGTGAGAGCTTCGAAAGCATCATCAGCGCGGTTTCGTGCGATAAGACAGGTGACGCTGTTCAGGCTTGTGGAGATCAGATCGATGTTGACATTCAGGGAGGCCAGGGTATGGAACATGCGGGCCGCAACGCCGGCGGACCGGGAGAGGTTTTCCCGTTCGAGCGTGACCAGGGCTACGTCCTCAACCATGGAGACAGCACTGGCATGGATATCATCTTTCAGGGTGTTGAGTTCCTTCTCGGCTGTGGCAACGGAATCCTCGAAGACGGCGAGGGCTATGTCGGCGACCTGGCCACTGCGTGCTGTCTGCACGACCAGTTCCACATTGATGCCGGCTTGACTTAACTTATCGAAGATCTCAGCCGCCATGCCGGGTTGATCGGGGACATCGTGTAAAGTAAATTTGACGGCGTCTTTCGCCAGTCTCAGACTAAAATCCGAACTTGGCATAATTACACCTGGAAGCAGTTGTTTCTGGACGAATCGGTTGAAGGATTGGGAGATGTTCTTTTCAGGGAAAATACGTTATTAAAAAGACATTGTCAAGTACGAAGATGGCTCATTTGTTCATATTTAAGAACAAAAGCCGTTGCTTTGCTCGGTTTTTTCTTGTATATTCCTCAGATATTAAAAGACTGCAAGCCAAATTAGGCTCTTCTATCGAGCATGCAATCTACTTGCCCACAATGCTCATCGATCAGGCGAAAATTCGACTCAAAGCCGGTGACGGTGGATCGGGTGCCCTGAGCTTCCGGCGTGAGAAGTATGTGCCCAAGGGCGGTCCCGATGGCGGAGATGGGGGAAAAGGAGGTGACGTCTATTTCAAAATGGATCTATCCCTCAATACCCTGTTGGATTTTCGCTACAAACAACATTTTAAGGCGCCCTCAGGGCAGCATGGGCAGGGTTCTAATAAGACCGGCAAGAGTGGCAGCGATCTCTATATTTCGGTACCCCCCGGTACCATCGTAAGAGACAGCGGGACAAAAGAGGTGCTGGTGGATTTGGTCGAGGATGTGCAGTCTTTCCTCGCAGCCGCCGGGGGCAGAGGGGGGCGCGGCAACGCACGCTTCGCCACTTCGACGGATCGAGCACCGCGCCGTTACGAAGAGGGCAGGCATGGCGAAGAAAAAACCGTCGAACTCGAACTCAAGTTACTCGCCGACGTCGGACTGGTCGGACTCCCGAACGCCGGCAAATCCACCCTGCTGGCCCGCACTTCAAACGCCCGGCCTAAAATCGCCGATTTTCCGTTCACCACGCTGGAACCACATCTGGGAATTGTCAGCGCGGGTGAATATCGCAGTTTTGTCATGGCCGACCTGCCCGGACTTATCGAAGGCGCCCATCGTGGTAAGGGCCTCGGGCACCGGTTTCTGAAACACATTGAACGGACCAGGATCCTCCTCGTTCTAATCGATTCGACCTCTGACCAGAAGCCAGGTGACCTGAAAGCACTCGAGGAGGAGCTGGTACTCTTCAATCCAGATCTTTTGAATCGCAGGCGTCTGGTGGCATTGTCTAAATCCGATCTTACCCCGGATCAGGTCGACGCTGAGCTTGAATACGATCATAAGATCTCCTCCGTGACAGGGGAGGGTATTAAAGAATTAGTCTTCGATTTGTGGTCCCTTCTGCAGGACGAAGCACCATGAGTGCGGCTCAATCCACCCTTTTTGAGAAAGAACATTGCCCCGGGGAAGGTATTGCCAATGACCTCGCTGCCACCCTGGCTCTTTACGCCGTGGAAGGCGTCGGATCCGCCCGCTTCCGATCACTACTCCAGGCGATGGGGAACCCCGCAGAGGTTTTCGGGAGCAGCGAACGTGTCCTAAAGCATGTACCGGGTGTTGACGAAAGCACTGCGGCCTCAATCTGTGCTGCCCGAGGTTCCGCAAATGGTGAAGTGCTACTCGCGAAAATACAGGAATGTTGTGCTACGGTCGTCACCATCTGGGATGCAGAGTATCCCGCCAGGCTTAAGGAGATTCACAATCCTCCGGCGCTGCTTTTCGTACGTGGAACGTTGCCCCGGACCGATGAGCCCTGCATCGCCATTGTGGGGACGAGAACACCGAGCGCTTACGGCATCGCCCAGGGCCATCGAATTGCTGAGGAACTCGCCTCACACGGCATCGGTATCGTGAGCGGCATGGCGAGAGGAGTAGATACATCAGCCCATGAAGGTTGTCTTCAGGCGCCGGGGAGAACATATGCAATTTTCGGCTGCGGCATCGATCTAATCTATCCTAGAGAGAACAAGTCCATCGCTGAGAAAATAGAGCAATCCGGTGGACTTATATCCGAATTTCTGCCCGGAACCAAACCTGATCCGGGTTTCTTCCCTCGCCGAAATCGCATCATCAGCGGATTGTCTCTGGGTGTCCTGGTGGTGCAGGGCACCGAAAAGTCCGGAGCCTTGATCACGGCGAAGTGCGCTCTCGATCAGAACCGAGATGTATTTGCACTGCCGGGCAGCGTGGAAGATCAACGGTCAGGTGGTCCCCACTCACTGATCCGTCAGGGAGCAGTTCTGGTGACCTGCGCCGATGACATCCTTTCGGAAGCCGGTCTCAAACTGGATGGAGCAGCTCTTGCGAAGCAGGCGGCTGAACTTCCGAGTTTGAATCCCTCTGAACAAGAGTTGATCACCCGGCTTTCATCGGATCCCATTCACATTGACCAACTGGTCAGAGAAACGGGTCATCAAGTACCCGTCGTTTTAGCCGATCTGCTGGGTCTGGAAATGAAGGGTTGGGTGGTACAACTACCGGGTAAAATGTTTGCGTTGAAATGAACGAATTGTTAACTTAAGATATAGATTTGGCTCTCTCTGAAGACGTCCAGAAGGTTCTCAGCAGTGAAACGGCTCTGCTGAGATGCGGGAGTTACGATCCCAAGGAGGTACGCCGATCTCTCAGGCAGGGCCTGGACCTCCTGGGATCGCCGGAGCGTTTGGTCCGTCCCGGTGACCGGGTGCTGCTCAAACCGAATATGCTCTCGGCGAAGGAGCCAGGACGCGCTGTGACCACACATCCGGAAGTAATTGCAGCCGTGGGAGAACTGGTCCTGGATTGCGGAGGCAAGCTCATCATCGGAGATAGTCCAGCCGGAGCGCCAAAAAGCCTGGAGAAACACTGGGAAAAGAGCGGATTAGGTGATGTGGCACACCGGTTGGGGATCAAACCGGTCACGTTTGAAGACGCCGGATTGAGGAGTTTCAAGGCGCCTGGGGGCTACGTCAGCATTTCGCGAGTCGCTCTGGAAGCCGATCATATCATCAATCTGCCCAAGCTGAAGACGCATATGCTGACGGGTATGACCGGAGCGGTGAAAAATATGTTCGGCACCGTGCCGGGCTTCCGCAAGAGCTTTCTCCACAGCGTAGCTCCTGAAGCACTCCCGTTTTCCCGGCTGGTGGTAGCAGTCTATCAGCAGGTGGTACCGATTCTCAATGTCATGGATGCTGTGGTCGGCATGGAAGGAAACGGGCCTTCATCCGGAAAAGCCCGTCACATCGGCGCGATGCTGATTTCACAGGACGCTCTCGCGATGGATTACCTCGCTGCGCAGATCATCGGTTTCGAGCCGTCCTGGTTGCCCATCTTCCAGGCTGCGGTCGAGGCCGGTCTCTGGGATTTTGACAGAATGCCGGTAGAGGTCCTGGGTTTCGATCCTTCGGAACTCGAGCTTGATGATTTCCAGCCCCCGGATATCAGCAAACTCGAACGCCTGCCCGAATTTATCCGTCGCGGGCTAAAAAAGGTCATCTGGATTCGGCCAAAAGCGATCGCCAAAATCTGTACCGCCTGCGGGCTCTGCGTCGAAAATTGTCCCGAAGCAGCCATGGAGTTTAGCAACGACGTGCCCAGAATAGATTATAAGATCTGCATCAAGTGCGGTTGTTGCGACGAAATCTGTGAGGATAATGCGATTTACCAGGAACTGAGTCTACTGGCTCGTCTGCTGGCATAAAACAGAAATGATCAGACCGAATCTTTAACGCAGGCATCTAATTTGGCAGAGGAAAATATCATCGTCCTGTTTGAGGACGAAGCTGCCCTGAGCACGGAGCCCCTCTCATTGACTCGCCCGGTCTGGGACTTGCGCTGCGGTATGCGTACTCTGGGTGAAACGATCCGGTCGCACTTTAGAGGGCACCAGGTTTTCCATCATGCCAGAACATACCTGCTGGACAACTACCCTGATATCAGCGCTGTTACTGATTCACAACTCGATGACATGCTCTGGATCAACGGCTCCCTTCTGCCGGACAGCGGATTTTTAGCAGTTAGTGAGCTCGCGAAAGGATCGGCCTGGATGCAAGGCGGGCGCGTCGTCGCTTTCCGCGGTACTCCCCCGGACGATTGGCAAGCTGGAACGGAACTGCATCTTGACGGGTTTCAAAAAGTAGAAGCCCCGGCCGACGCGGGCAGGTTGATGTTGCATCTGTGGAACCTCGTCGGTGCGATGAACGCTCAGATCGAAACCGAGGCCCGTAATTTGCCTTATTTGGGAGAGATCCGGGGTTCGGTGCATCAGAGTGCAACTCTGCTGCGGGCAGATGACATTTTCATCGCCGAGGGAGGCCAGATTCAACCCGGCGTCGTCATCGATGCTGGCAGCGGGCCAGTGATTTTGGAAGAGAACGTCCTCGTTGGATCCAACGCCGTCATCGAAGGACCGGCATACCTGGGGCCAGGAACGCAGATCAAACCCCTTTCGCACGTTCGCGGCAGCTCCCTGGGCGAGCAATGCCGCACCGGCGGAGAAGTGTCCGTCTCTATCATGCAGGGCTTTACCAACAAGCAGCATGGCGGTTTCCTGGGGCATTCATACATCGGTTCCTGGTGCAATCTCGGATCGGGAACCGAAACCTCAAACCTGAAAAACAATTATACGCCGGTCAAGGTCCAGGTAGGTTCTGAACTCGTCGACAGCGGGCAGCTCTTCGTCGGGCTCATGATGGGCGATCATTCGAAGAGCGCTATCGGCAGTGTCTTCAATACCGGCACGGTTGTTGGAGTAGGGAGCCTGGTTTTCGGAGCGGGATTTCCCCCACGCCATGTCCCCTCTTTTCACTGGGGCGGCGCAGAAAAGCTGACACCCTATCCGCTTAAACCAACCCTGGATACCGCTCGCGATGTGATGTCCAGGCGGGGTCGTACCCTCTCTGACGGTGACGTAGAAATACTGACATGGATATTTAATAACCGTACAACCCAGTAAAGGTGGTGCAACTGTGAAGAAGAGAATGTTCATGACGGGTTCGCTGCTGGTCGTAATCGCCTTCGTCGGCGGCATGAAATTCACGGAAAATCTCTGGGCGGCCGGCCGGAGTATTTACGAACAGATCAACCGGTTTGCTTATGTCATGCAGCTGGTTCGAGACCGCTATGTGGATGATCCGGATATGAACACCCTGGTCGATGGCGCCATCGACGGCATGCTGGGGGTCCTGGATCCCCATTCCGTTTACATCAGCGCGGAAGACCAGGAACAGATCGCTGAGCAATTCGCCGGCGAATTCGAGGGAATCGGTATCCGCTTCGATATCCAGAACGAGGTTCTCGTCGTCATCAGTCCGATACCCGGCACCCCCGCCGACCGACTCGGTCTGAGAGCGGGAGATCAGATCATAAAGATCAATGATATCTCCACCTACGGGATCACCAACGAGGAGGTCTTCAATAAGCTCAGAGGTCCGAAAGGTTCTCAGGTGAACATTACCGTGCGGAGGCAAGGGCTGAACGAAACCCTGGATTACACCATCACGCGCGATACGATACCCATCCACAGCATTGAAACCTCGTACATGCTGAACGACCATACGGGGTACATCCTGCTGAACCAGTTCACCTCAACGACAAACGAAGAGATACAGCTGGCCCTGGACAACCTGTATGCGCAGGGAATGGAACAACTCCTCTTGGATTTGCGCAACAATTCCGGCGGTTACTTGCAGCAAGCGATCAACGTGCTCAGTGAATTTGTCGGCGGCAAACAGAGACTGGTCTTCACCCGGGGCCGCGATCTCGACTCGGAACGATCCTACTATGGTCCGGATGAAGCCCGGCATGCAGAGCTTCCTATCATTGTGCTGGTCAGTCACGGGAGCGCTTCCGCGTCGGAAATTGTGGCTGGTGCCATTCAGGATCTGGACCGGGGATTGGTTGTCGGTCAGACCACCTTCGGTAAGGGCCTGGTGCAACAGGGATTCGAGCTCGGCGACGGGTCCGTGGTGCGCATAACGACGGATCGCTACTATACACCCAGTGGGCGACTGATCCAGCGATCCTACGAAGACGGGCTGGCCGAATACATCGAAGAGGCCTACGACGAGGAGGATCCCAACGAGCAGCCCGACAGCCTTAGGGAGATTTTCCACACCATGAAGGGCCGAGAGGTTTTTGGGGGTGGCGGCATTACTCCCGATATCAATGTCAGTTCGGGCTATGTCAGCGGCTATACTGCCCAGCTGATGCGTCAGAGGATCTTCTTTGAATACGCCAATGCCTTCTGCGGACAGCATCCTGATCTGAAGGGAGATGTCGAGGACTTCATCGCCAATTATCACGCCAGCGATGTAATGCTCGAGGAACTCAAGAATCTGGCTGCCGAACACGATATCGCTACGGATGAGGAAAACTTCGAAAAAGATCGGGACTTCATCGCCCTGAATATCAAGGCAGAGATGGCCCAGATCTACTGGAATAACCGCCTCCACTACTACCGAATTCGTGCGATGGAAGACCAGCAGATCCAGAAGGCACTGACGCTGTTCGATCAAGCCCGTAAAATTGCCGGCTTGTAACTGAATGAAGGTGGGACAAATTCTAACAATTCTTAAAAAAACATTGACATTACCCTGAAAATTTGTTAAGTTAAAGTTTGAGAAAAATCATTCTAAAACTGAAATATAAGGAGGAAGGCGAAGCATGGTTGAGCTATTCCTGAAAGGCGGATCGTTCATGTGGCCCCTTCTGGGTCTCTTGATCATAGGCCTGATGTTCACATTGGAGAGAATGTGGACCTTAACGAGAGCGTCCGTCAACACGCGCAAATTTATCCTGCAAGTTCGTAAAGCCATCAACGAGGGTGGCACCGATGCGGCATCCGAAGTCTGCGCCAACACGCGCGGACCGGTGGCAGCAGTTTTTCACGCCGGGTTGATGCGTGCTGATCGCGGCCTGGAACATATCGAGAAGGCGATCATGACCGCCGGATCCATCGAGATGGCGTTCCTGGAAAAGAATCTCGTATGGCTATCCACCATCATCGCCCTCGCTCCAATGCTCGGCTTTACCGGAACCGTATCCGGGATGATCAAATCCTTCGAAGACGTCGCCAAGGCCAACGACATTTCACCTTCCATCGTGGCCAGCGGTATCTCCGAGGCTCTGCTGACAACCCTGTTCGGGTTGATCGTCGCCATGATCATCCAGGTCTTCCACAACTTCTTCGTCTCCCGCGTCGACAAACTTGTGATCGACATGGAAGAGGGCTCGGTAGAGTTCATCGATGCTATTGACGAGATGGAAGCAGGAAAAACGCAAGCCAGCGCCGGCTAAAACCTGAAAGGGCCGTGTAACTCGGAAAGAGACATGCTATTACAGAAAAAGAGAAAGCGTGAGTCGGAAATCTTCACGGCTTCCATGGCGGACATAGCATTCCTGCTCATGATCTTCTTTTTGATGACTACCACTATCGACATGGACAAGGGGATCAATCTGACCTTGCCGGAGAAGGGTGGGGAGCAGGTGAGAATCAAAAAGGAGAACATCGCCAACCTGCTGGTTAACGAGGCTGGCCAGGTTCTTCTTGATGATGAACCTTTGGACGTTTCTCAAATAAACGAGATCATCAAGCAGAAGATCGAAGAGACGGGCTATGATACAGATGGGAAACCCATCCTTATCGTCTCCATTAAAACAACGCGGGAGACGGATTACGACACCTATATCCAGGTACTGGATCAAGTAAAGGTTGCAGGAGCCACCAAGATTTCCATTGCTGAGCCGGAGATGTAGACGACCATGAAGTTCGAAAAGAAAGAGAGGGCGCACGCGTCCATCCCGACCGCGTCCATGCCGGATATTATCTTCATCCTGATCATATTCTTCATGGTATCGACGGTCTTCAAGGAGTTCCAGGGCTTGCCCATCCTGACTCCTGCGGCTCGGTCGACGGAAAAGGTCGAAGCCAAGCGCAATATCACCTATGTGTGGGCGGATAA
>JALGZU010000409.1 GCA_025774735.1 candidate division LCP-89 bacterium
CGCCAGGATCCAGGATCGTCAACCCTGACGGTGCGATGACCGGGGCGTTGACAGTCATGTTGAAGTAACTTTCCCAGGTGGAGACGCCCGATGAAGCGGTCAGCGTGTAAGCGACCATGTGCTGATCCTCTACAACTGGATCGACTTCGACCTGGAAACCATCGGGTACGGAGAGTGAATCTCCTGCGCCGATGTCGCCGTAGTATTGTGTACCATCAATGACCGTGACCAGCGGATCGTCCGTGACGATGACAGCATTCGTTGCCGGTGCCGTTTCGATGCCGACGTTCTTCAACTCGATGGAAAGATCCACTGTCTCACCGAAATCCCATTGGCCATTGTTGTTGCCGACGACGGCGTCGTTGATCTCATAAGAATTGTAGACGACATAGGGTCCGGACGGCGGTATGATCGGAATCACGGACTGATAGGGCAGGTAGTTGTGCGCCGAGACTGTGATCGTCAGATCGCCGGGGAGGATGGGTCCGGGAGTAAACTCGAGGGTGATACTCCCCGAAGCGTCCGTATAACCCACCGCGTAAACCTCGTCATTCTGGGCGCAGACCAGCGCTCCTTCGAATCCAACGTTAACGGTCAACGTACTCGTGCCGATCAGCATAACGGCTGGATGTGTTACCGCCAAAGTCTGCATCGTGTTCGTCCAGGCGTCGGTGCAGGCGTCACCCAGCCACAGGTAGGTACGGATATTGGACTCGCCGTAGATACCATGCACATTGTAGACTGTGATATTAGCGAAATTCGACGCGTAGCCGATGTGATTGATGCCCAGATCGTAGATCGCCTTGTAGAACTCCTTGTCGTAGTCGTGGTTGGGGATGGTGTACGACGGGATGATGGCGCCGTTGACGGCGATGGCCGCAGCCGGAGCTTTCATAAAGGATTCGGCCAGACAGTCACCGTTGTAGCCCGGGAAGTCCATGTTGTCACAGCAGACGTCGTAGTGGACGAAATAACGGTCGAAGTTGGTCAACTGGTAGACTTCCGTGGCCGTGAAACTCCCTGAAGGAGACCAGCCGATCCAGGCCGTTTGTGATCCGTGGCCGCGGTAGTTCAGGATGCCTGAGCTGTTCGTATTCAGGTAATTGATCACGTCTTGGTTCGTTGCTCCCGCGCCGCCGTATGCCGTCCCGAAGATCGGCACCTGGATGGAATACGGGTAGGTGCGGATCTCTTCCTTGCACTGGGTATATTTCAATGGGTACTGCTCTGAGTGAGCCACCAGCAGGGTGTGTTCAGCCCAGTTGGACACTTCGGGTGCGGTCAGATAAGCCATGATTTTATCCAACTGATGGGTCAGATCGGTGGCACCGTCGTAAACGATGCGTCCGATGACCAGGTCGGCCAGGTAGTCGTCCGGGCCGTCCATCATGGTGTACCAGGAATCCGAGTAAGTATTATCTGGGGGGGCCACCCAGTAGTACATGGGCACGTCCACGGCGCCGGGACCGCCGCTGTAATAAGCATCACCGACCAGCAGGACATATTCCAAGCCGTAGGCATTGTAGAGTTGGGTAATATATGCCTTGATTTCTTCCGGTGTTTCGAAGCCGGGCTCGATGACCCGAATTTCCGCCTCATAGCCCTGAGCGTGCCGAAAGTCGACCAGCTCCTGAATGTAGGGAACCGCCGGGATTGTCGTTACCACCAGGAAGTTGGTACCCGGGTCATCTGTGCCGCCGTGATCGAGAGGAAAACCGAGATGGTCGAAGTTAATGATCGCGGCTCCGTATATCGTCTGGAATGGGTAGGTGATCGGTTTTCTTTCGTGGGTGAATTCTCGGGTGGCATTATAGCCGAAATAGTCGATTGTAACCCTCATCCTGGTGGCGACGGTCAGTTCGCCTGTTGCGGGATTACAGGTTATGGGATGAACTTCCAGCCGGGTCAGGCGCACGTCCCGCCAGATTTGCGGCTCGTCGACGACGGCTGCGCGCTCAGGATAAACTGCGTTCTGCGCGTAAAAGCCTCTGTCGATGGTGAAAGGGGGATCCGCCTCCCCGTCCTTGGTCAGCTCCTGCGCCGGCCAGACATTATAGCCGGACAAGGTTATACTCTCCAGTACTTCGACGGAAACGCGCAGGTCGCTGCGGTCGGGGATTCCGACCAGTGCGGTCACGACGGGCAATTCAGGCTTGCCAACCTCGCGCAGTTTGGCGTTGTCACCGAAACTGAGCAGGTGATAAAGATCTCCCGCTTCGACGACTTCCTCCACGTAGAAGCCGGGTAAGGTCAGGTCTAAGACCGTCGCCGCTTGCGAGTGGGAGATCAGTTTGGTTTCTGGTGCGGACGGTGTCGCGTTGTTTGCTGCCACCCACTCAGCCTGGGCATATACGAAGCAGCACAAGGTAGCGGCCAGCGCGATGCACAAAACCATTAACATCCTGTTATACATGAGCTCCTCCTCAAGTGCAGTGCATTAAATTACTTCTAATATTTCATTTAGACTAAAAGATACGCATTTTTTCATTAGATGTCAAGGGGTCGGCGAAAATAAACCAAATATTTTACACTTTACAATATGTTTTCCCGAATCGTTCGGCGCTAAAACGGGACATCTTCCTCGTCCTTGTCCGCGGGGCTTTCGGGTGCATCAGGGGGCGGTGGAATGGGTTCGCGGTCGCCGCGCCCGCCTTCCGGAGCCGCATCGAGAAAGACAAAGTTATCCGTGATTACCTCTGTAATGTACTTCTTCTGGCCGTCTTGATCTTCCCAACTGCGATGCGTCAAACGTCCTTCTACATAGACCCGTGATCCTTTTTTAAGGTAATTGGTAATCGTTTCCGCTCTGGGGCCCCACGCTACCACGTTGTGCCACTGCGTTTCATCCTGCCATTCTCCGTTCTTGTCCTTGAAACGCCTGTTTGTTGCCAGACTGAACGAGGTCACGCTTTGCCCCGAAGGCGTTGCGCGCAATTCCGGATCCCGTCCCAGATTGCCGATCAGCATGACTTTATTAAGTGAACGTGCCATGATTGATCCTCCTATGTCCTCCTATGTTAAGTTTAGTAATTATTGTATGTCTTTGCGGCGCTGCACAGAGCCGAAGATTTTCAGTTTGAAAATACTCCAAGAGAAGATGAGAACGCCCAGGATAACTCCCACGGCATCCGCGATGACATCAAAAACGGATGCGTATCTCCCCGGGACGTGAAGTTGGTGCCACTCGTCGAGAGCAGCGAAGAGGGCTCCGAAGCAGATCGTGATGATGACAAAATGAGTCCGCATCCAGCGTAAACCTGAAAAGTAAGTCAGCCTGGCGGTTAAATAACCCAGCACCCCAAATTCGACCAGATGCGCGAGTTTATCCCAGGAAAAATACCTGCCTTGGGGAATGATCGCTTTGTGGTATGAAGATAGTGCAAAGATCACAACGAGCCAGACTAAGAAGGGGGCGAGTAGCCTAAATAGACGAAGTTTCGGGGCTGCCGGATCGATTTGACTCGTCATCAAGCCCCCGGAATGACCTGGCGGATGGCGTCGGGGATAAGCCGGTCGATATCACCGGCCAGGGTAGCGGCTACGCCGATTTCTTTCGCCGCGATGTCACCCGCAAGACCGTGAAGATAGACCCCAACGCAGGCGGCGTGGACGGTTGGGCACCCCTGGGCCAGCAGTCCCAGAATCATGCCGGTCAGGACATCCCCTGATCCTCCCGTCGCCAGGGCTGCGTTTCCTGTTGGATTGCAGTAAACCTCACCACCCGGATCGGCGATGATCGTCGGAGATCCTTTCAATACCACCACCGTTCCCCAGGCCGCCGCTTTTTCCGCGGTAAAGTCAACCCGGTTAGCTAGGATCTCCGGGATGGGTGTGCCCGTCAATCTGGAAAATTCCCCCGGGTGAGGCGTCAGAATGGTGCCTGTCGGTAACAGTCCTGAAAAATCCTCTTCCTGGCACAACAGATTCAGTCCGTCGGCGTCGATGACCAAAGGTTTCTGGATTTCCGGGAGTAACTCACGTATAACTCGCCCGGTATCCGGGTGCTGAGAAAATCCCGGCCCGAGCGCGACGACATCAGCCCAGGAGACGTACTCTTCGATCATGGGCAGCGCTTCCGGACTGAGGCACTGATCCTGATTTTCAGGCAGCGGACAGGTCATCACCTCGGTCAGTTTGGTTTCCAGTATCGGATTCAGGCTGTGGGGAATACCCAGTTTGACAAGTCCTGCGCCGATCCGCAACGCAGACTGGGAAGCGAGTGTGGCGGCTCCAGTCATTCCGGGGGAGCCGGCCAACACGAATGCATTACCACAATCGCCTTTGTGAGCGGCAGGATCCCTATGGGGAAATCCTGCTCGTATGTCGTCTGCATCCAGGAGATTGAAAGGAATGTGAGTGCCCGCACGGATCCGGGGCGGGAGTGAAATCAGCGCCACGTGGACATCGCCAGCCAGATCCCTGCCGGGCGAGAGGATCAGCCCCCGTTTTAACAGTCCCATCGTAACCGTCCAGTCTGCAGCGACGGCGGATCCGGGAGACGCCCCCGTATCGCCTTCAACGCCTGAAGGGATGTCTACGGACAGCACCGGTTCGGGCCGGTTGTTGATCCAGTCGATCATCCGGGCAGTCAAGCCTTTCGGTGGGCCCGTAATGCCCGTCCCCAGGAGGGCATCCACAATAAGGTCCACGTGACCAATTTTGGGCAACGGGCCGGAATCCTGGAGGATCTTCACATTACCGCCGACGGCCTTGAAGATATCGGCATTGGTGTGGGCATCGCCTTTCAGATCTTCCGGGGAGCAAGTAGACAGAAGCAGCACCTCCGCCCCGCGGTTTAGCAGGTGCCGTCCCAGCGCATAGCCGTCACCGCCGTTGTTCCCTTTCCCACAAACGATGAGGAAACTCTGCCGTTTAAAGTCGCCTTCCAGGATCCGGTCGATGACGTTGATGATACCCAGGGAGGCGTTCTCCATGAGAATCAGACCGGGAATGCCGGCCTCTTCTATGGCTGCGGTATCCAGGGCCTTCATTTCCTTGGTGGTGGCGATTTTCTGCATGAGTGGTTTCTCGGCTTAAGACAGTCCAGTTGACGGATCACTCTCCGGGCAACAAAAGCACCACGGCTGCCGCTGCGTAGTTCGAATGAGTCAGGGAGAGATATACCTGGCGGTTCTTCAGGCGGTGCTGCAGCTTGCCTGATAGATTCAGTCTTAGGACACCATCTTCCATAACGGTTTCGATCTGGCGCCAGGGCACAGCTTTTAATTCCGGATCCGACAGGGCTTTGAAGAATGCCTCCTTGGCGGCGAAGCGGGCGGCGTAGGATGAAAACGAGTCGCGCTTGGAGTCGCAGTAGCTGCGTTCGCCTTCGGTAAAAATCTTTTTCAAAAGGTCCGGGCTATGGCAGACAACACGGAAACTGTCCAGGTCGACCAGGTCTATGCCGATGCCCGGCAGCGACTTTCCCGAATCACCGGTTGAATTCATCGTCTTCGAGAATGGCTAGAAGTTCGGATATGGCGTCGATTTCCCGGTCGGCGTGCGGCTCCGGTCCGCCGTGCACGT
>JALGZU010000410.1 GCA_025774735.1 candidate division LCP-89 bacterium
CATCACGGGCGCTGACATCGTAAACGGAAATGCGGCCTGGCCCATCCGCGGCAACAACAAAATCCAAAGTGAGGGCGAAGGGTCCGGCCTGCCCGATGTCGGCCTGGATGGTGGTCGGCTGCATGGTGAGAATGGTGCCGTCGATGTCCGTGATGGTCACAGCCAAAGTTTGTTCGAAGGTCGGCCCCGAGAAACCTTCCACAGTCACCGGCGAAACCACTTTCGAGCCAAGGCCAGGGGATTGGATGAAGATGACTTCTTGTGCGTGGAGAGAAGGTTGCGGGGCTTGCGTTGGTGGCTCAGTCGCTGGAGGCGATTGGGTCGGTGTCGTTGGTTCAAGTGTGGATGGTGGTGCTGTCGTGGGAGTCGCCCCGACCAAACGACAGGCCAGCGCAACGGTCAATACGATGCCTCCAATCAAAAGGAAACATTTATTAGATTTCACTTCCCTTTCCCTTTCACCGGAGACTTGAGGATGTAATAAGTTGACCGCTTGCTGCCCATCTTTATCAAGACCTTGCGTTTGACGAGATCGGCGAAATCGCGCCGCAGGGTCTCTGGATGGACATCCGGGCAAATTTCCTGGTAAGTACGGTTGGTGATCCGGTGGTTGGTGGCGAGATAATCGAGGGCAAGTTTTTGCCGGGGGCTGAGGTCGAGGTCGCGATACCTGGAAAGGTCGGGGAGCTGCTGCGCCGGGAAGGGCTCCCCGTAGAGAGTCACCCGGAATGTCCCCGCGACTTCTTCAAAAAAGGGCGTGCGCAGGCCACACTGCCGCATGACGGTCACCACCCGGTTGAGGCCGTATCCCAGACGCTCCACAAAACCGAGGTCAGATAAGACCTGGACGATCACGGCGTTGCGGGAAAACCGCGCTTTGAGCAAATTCTTCAGGTTGACCGGGCCGGGGAGTTCGCCGGGCGAGTGCACTTCCAGCCGGTCTGAAAAGATATACAGGTGAACGTTGTCACCCTGGAGGTTGTAATCCCGGTGGGCCACGGCGTTGACGAGCAGCTCACGGACAGCGTCGTAAGGATATTCTGGGGTCTCCTGGTGGGTCAATCCCACCACACGCACGACATCCCGCAGGTTATCCCGTAAGAAATGTTCAGCCTGGCGGAGTTGCTGGGGGAGCGTGCCGGTGATATCTTGTTTCAGGAACTCATCGGAGAAGGATATCCCCGGGAAACGAGCCGCCAGGATGGTGGCATTTGGCAGCCAGCGTTGGGGAGTCTTCCCAAAGAGGAGCAGCGCTGCATACGTGGGCACCCAGTCTTTCCCCTCCTTGATCAAACAGCCGCGCTGGGCAAGAACCTCTCGCCAGTCCTCCTTGCCCGGAATATTGAGGTGTTGGATGTAAGCATCGATCTGCCCTTCATCCAGATCGTCCAGGCTGGTGTCTGGCGGGACACGAGACTCGAACTGCAACACTCCACGGGAGACGAGCAGTTCACGCAGTTTTCTGGCGGAGAAAGGTTCGTTATAGCGGCCGGAACGCCTCAGATAGCGGCCTTCCAGGTTATAGACATGCGGCAGACCCGGCGGCACTGTAACCACAACGACTTCTTCACTTCCGGCAGGCTGGATGGACGGTAAAGGCAGCACCAGGACCGGTTCAGCCAGCAAGGATGCCTGGAAAACCTTATCGATGGATTTCTCAGGATCTTTGACCCCCTGAATATTACCTGCCCTTGGAGCCACACCGAGGATGACTCGCCCGCCATCCGTGTTCGCCATCGCGACCAAGGTCGTAGCCAGATCGGAGACACTCACAGAGTCGGGGAACCAATGCAGGTCAGGCCCCATTCCCTGAGCAATCAAAGAGAGAAAGTTTTCCTGGGATGTGGCTAGAGGGACCATAAGGGTATTATGGCACGAAAAGGGTCGAGTAGCAAACGGAAGAGGTTATGTAATAGGGGAAAATAAAGATACCATTACGCTGATTACGTATTCCGTATTGCGTAAGGTCTTTATAAATTACGGAATACGCAATACGGATTAATTTTCATGCCCCGGGTTGAACAGGCGGTTTGGGTTCTTTAGGAGGCTTTTTGGCTGTTGAAACTGATTTCTGCTTCGGGGCGGATTTCTTGGCAGGGAGCAAGGCAATATCGAGGACCTCATCCATATGTCTCACGGAGATAATCTCCAGGTCGGATAAAGCCTTCTTGGGGACGTCCACAAGGTCTTTCTCATTCTTCTTGGGAAGGATGATAGTTTTGAGACCGGCACGATGCGCCGCCAGCACTTTGATGCGTACCCCGCCTACCGGCAGGACCCTGCCCCGCAGGGTAATCTCGCCCGTCATACCGACATCCTTCCTGACCAGGCGCCCGGTGAACGCAGAGATAATGGCTGTGGCAATCGTAATTCCGGCGCTGGGGCCATCCTTGGGGATGGAGCCCTCAGGCACATGGATATGGACATCGATCTCCTCAAAACGATTGGGCTTGACAGCCAGCTCTTTAGCCCGGGATTTCAAGTAAGACATGGCCGCATGGGCAGATTCCTGCATGACATCACCGATCTGGCCAGTAATCTGCATATTCCCCTTGCCGTTCACCAGAAGAACTTCGATGGGCATGATATCTCCACCGCCTGACGTCCAGGCGATGCTTGTGGCGACGCCCACCTCGTCTTCTTCCTCTGCTTCGGTATTCGAGAACTGCGGCGGGCCGAGATACTTTTCAATCGAGCTCGCCCCGATCCGGCCGGGATATTTCTTCCCCTCTGCCTTCTGGCGGGCGATTTTACGGCAGGCGCGTCCGATCTCTCGTTCGACATTCCTGACACCGGCCTCATAGGTGTATTCTCGGATGACCTTCTGAAGCGCCGCCTCGGTGAATTGAATCTCGTTTTCCTCCAGGCCCGCTTCTTCCACTTGACGCCCGATCAAAAACTGCCGGGCGATCTCCAGCTTTTCTTCTTCGATATACCCGGGGAACTCGATCACTTCCATGCGGTCGAGCAGCGCCCAGGGGATCGTATCCCGAGAATTGGCCGTAGT
>JALGZU010000411.1 GCA_025774735.1 candidate division LCP-89 bacterium
GTCAACTCGGTAGGGCTCCTCGTTGATCTCTTCGACGAGCAGGATGGCGCCGGTAAGATCGGGCAGGTAGGAAGTCCCCAGCAGAGTGATGATCATGGAGAGGCAGCCGGGAAAGAGCCGACCGGAGACCTCCCCGGGTCGGATCACGATGGGCATTTCCGGGCAGAGCTGGCTCTCGAAAACCGATGCTCCGACTGCCGAACGGAAGGAAGTCAGAGCGCCGTCGGAGAGTCCTTCCCCGATCTCACCGACAGTCGGCCCGCTACAGGTGACCAGACCGGAACGGGCAAACAGCGCCCAGTTCAGAACCGTCGTATCGCTGAAACCGACGAATATTTTTGGATTATGGGCGAAGTCCTCGAAGGGGATTTGACCGAGCAACCGGCCGCTTCCGTAACCGCCCCGGGAGCAGAAAACCGCCCGTATCTCCGGGTCGGTAAAAGCGCCTATTAGATCGGCGAGTCTGGCGGCATCCGGGGCCGAGAAATAGCCGTGGCGGCCGTCAGCGGACTGCCCGGTTTTCACGCGGTAACCCCAAACCTCCAGTTGACGAATCCCGGCCTCAAGCCGTTTCCCGGCGATGGGCCCCGCGGGGGAAATCACCGCGACCTCGCTCCCGGGAACCAGGGGAGCCGCTTTGATCAGAGTCGAGTTGGGATCCATGCCTCTAATAATCCGTCCACATGGGTGTCGTCAGGCGGTACTGTCCGAAACCCTCCTCGTCGACGAAGACAAATTCCCTTCGGATGTCGTAATAGTACCAGATCTCGTACGGTTTTGAATG
This sequence comes from candidate division LCP-89 bacterium, assembly GCA_025774735.1. The sequence continues at coordinate 785 of JALGZU010000411.1, forward strand.
GTGGCTGAAGGGTTGCCGTTTCACGTCCGAAGGTGGTCCGAAGATGATGTACACCTTCCCCATATCCGTCTTCCAGCCGCCTCCGTAGCCGGAAAATTGGCGGTTGGCATAATCGATTCTGCGGTAGTACTCCTCCATCTTCTCATTCTCGGGAGACGAAGGTGAAGGGTCCTTGGACTTCCAGAACGTTTGGAATAGCTCCTCGCGCTTATGGGGAGGCGCCTCCCTGATGCGATCGTATTCGCTATCCGTGGCGATATACTTCAACTGCTCGATGGCCAGATCCAAATCCCTGATAAAATCGGGCATGTCCCTTCCGAGAAGCTGGATGGGATAGGTGCGCGTCAGCGAAGTTTTTCCCAGCTTGGCGTTGAGGGCGAAGGTGTACGACTGGTTCGTGAGCGAATCGGTGGGCAGAACCAGGGTTTCGGCGAAATAGGGGCCTTCGCCCTGAAGGTCTATCTTGCCCCCCAGGACGACTCTGTCGTAGGCGTCCAGGAGTTGATAGAGGAGCGAAAGAGAGGTCTTCTCTTCGCAGTAAAGCCTGTGAGCGATGCGGATCGGTTCCCCCGGAGTGATCCCACTGGAGAGGTGGGCGACGCCATTGGAATCGACCAGGGCCAGATCTCCGAGACGGCAGGGTTGCTGCCATTCTTTGTCCGAGAAGTATATTTCGTGTTCCAGGATGCGGCTCTTGCGCGATTCCCGGTCGATCAGGACGATCTTCATGTCGTAGCGGTCGGGGGCGACGCTGAACACGGTCTTAGTCTGATCGCCGATCTGGCGTGAATTCGTCTGGGCGTACTGGGTGACCTTCAGTTCACGGTCTACATGGTTGTAGCTGGCCAGGTGGTCATTCATGTCCCGTAATATCACGTCTAAACCGTATCCCGCTTTATAGATCTCTCCCGTTTTGACGAATTGCAGGTCGTCGTAAACGATCCGGATGTGGATCTCGACCTTCACGGAATCCGGGTGGTGGGAGGGTAGGTGCAGTGCCAACGCCCGGAACTCGGGGAGTCCGAGGTAAGCTTCCGAATAGAACTCGGGCTGAGCTTGCGCCAGAGTCCCGGCGATGATCAATGTCAGGATGAAGAGTGTGGGCCGGTTCATCGATAACGTCCTTTTTTAGTGGCTAATTCGCCCTTAGAAGCTATTTCGCCCTGGCATCCAGACATGTGAGACGACAACGGGCGGGCGATTTGGTCGTGTTCACTGGTCTCTTCGATCACCACCTGCAGCTTCTCCCCAACCGGGTGGCGTCCGGGGATCAAGATTTCACCGTCGAGTTCAGGCAGTTCGCGGCGGCTGTGAGCGATGCTGTAACCCGACTCCTCTTCGAATGAATCGACGAAGACTTCACGCACCTCGCCGATCTGGGCTCGATTCAATTCAGCAGCGATCTCGCCCTGTACTGCCATCAGTTTCGCCTGACGTTCCGCCCGGACCGGTTCCGGAATCTGGTTATTGAGGTCGAAAGCAGGTGTGCCCTCCTCCGGAGAATACCGGAAGGAACCCAGCCGTTCGAAACGCATCTCCCGGATGAAATCCAGTAGCTCTTCGAAGTCCGCCTCCGTTTCACCCGGGAAGCCGACGATGACGGACGTGCGTATGACCACGTCCTCCATCAGTTCGCGAGCCTGGCGAACGATTTTGCGGATCTGATCCCTGGACCCGGCGCGCCCCATCGCTCTCAGGATTCGGTCGGAACCGTGTTCGATGGGGAGATCCAGATAGCGGCAGAGCTTCGGCTGCGAAGCCCAGTATTCCAGCAATTCCTGGTCGCAAGCCGGTGGATGCAGGTAGAGTGGACGGATCCATTCAATCCCGTCGATGCCACTGATATCCTCCAGCAGCGCGATCAGCGGTCCACTCCTGGAACCCAGGTCCAGATCGTGTCCGTATGAATTCAACTCCTGCGCCACCGGCATCAGTTCCCGCACGCCACGGCCGGCCAGCGTCCGGGCTTCATCGAGGATCTCTCCTGGAGGCCGGCTCAGGTAATGACCTCGCAGAGTGGGAATAATACAATAAGTGCAGCCGCGGTTGCAGCCGTCCGCGATGCGCAGGTAGGCGTAGTGACCCGGCGTCGAAAGATGCCGCTGCACAAATGGATTGGACCCGGTGTCTATCCGCTCCGGTGTTATCTCCGTGAGGATTTTCTGCCACTCGTTGACGCCGAAAAAACTGTCAACCTCCGGCAGCTCACCGGAGAGGTCGTTTTCAACCGGGCGGCATCAAGGATGGCATCGACCGCCTCGCTCTTCGCTTCTGCAATGAAGGCGCAGGTGTTGACCACGATGATTTCGGCGGCGTAGGGATCGTCCGTCAGACGGAGGCCGCCGCTACCAGCCCAGCCGGCCAGCATCTCGCCTTCGATCTGGTTCTTGGCGCAGCCCAGATTGTGCAAATAGAGCGTTTTCACTCGACGTCCTCGCCGGACTCGACGATAGCCCTGGCGAATCCCTCGGGATCGAAGGGCTCGAGATCGTCCGGTTGTTCACCCAGCCCGATAAAACGGAGCGGAAGCCCCAGTTCGCGGCAGATCGGGATGACGGCGCCACCCTTGGCCGTCCCGTCGAGTTTCGACATCACTAAGCCCGTTACTCCGCTGATCTCCTGGAAAACGCGCGCTTGTTGAAGGGCGTTCTGACCGGTGGTCGCGTCGAGGACCAGAAAAACCTCCTGCGGCGCCTCCGGATCCAGCTTTTTCAGCACCCGGCCGATCTTGGCCAGTTCGTTCATCAGGTTGGCTTTGTTGTGCAGACGCCCGGCAGTATCCACAATCAAAAGGTCGTAACCCCTGGCTTGAGCGGACTGAAATGCGTCGAACGCCACTGCGGCTGGGTCTGCTCCGGTTTGTTGGTGGACCACCGTGGTGTCGAGGCGCCGGCCCC
>JALGZU010000412.1 GCA_025774735.1 candidate division LCP-89 bacterium
TAAGCTAAGATGTACACAGTTGGATTGATGTAAGTGCTAGCTCAAAACCAAAGAAGGAGAGCAAAGATGCGAAAAATGGTATGGATTTTATTGTCCGTAGCTCTGATGTTTGGAATCCAGACTGGAGCCCAGGCGGCTGGCTCGAACGACGTCGGTGCAAGCGTCGTGGCAGTTCAGAACGCCGAGGTTCCCGCGGTACAAACTCAGGGCAACCTGACCGACGAAACGATTTACTACGAAGATTTCGAGTCAGGCATGGGTGACTGGACGTCCTATGACGCCGGAGATATTGGCGATATGTGGCACATTGATACGTTCAATGCGTACGCCGGTAACTCCTGGTGGATGGGTATGCCAGCTCTCGGTGGTTATGATAACCACTGGCTGCAGTACCTGATGACCCCGTCCCTGGACTTCACCGGTGCCTTGGGCCCGGTGCTGACCTACAAGATGTTCTACGCCGTTGAAGATCCGGGCGGCGAACCGCCTCCCTATGACGGCTGGGACGGCTGCAACGTTTGGGCCTCGATTGACGGCGGGTCTAACTGGACGGTCATTAATCCCGACTTTCCGGCCTACAACTGCGCCAATCTCTACAGCTTCGGCGAAGAGTGGGGCATGGGTCCCGGCATCGCCGGTTGGGGTGGATCTTCCGGTGGCTGGGTAGATGCTCAGTTCGACCTGACGGCTCTTGTCGGCCAGGCCGACGTCATGATCCGCTTCGCTTTTGCCAGCGATCCGGCCTATTGCACCATCGACAACCCTCTGCTGTTAGGCTACTTCGTGGACAACGTCTCCATCGATGACGGCGCCACTCAAATGCTCTACAACGATGCAGACACGACCCCTTATCCGGCTGAATTTGCCACGACCAACGGCAGTGCTACCGGCGATTACTGGGTTCTGACCACGAGTTCTTCTGCACCCCCGAGTCCTGTCACCAGCGCGCGCTGCAATACCTACTTGCATTATGGATTGTCAGACGCTCTGGTCAGCCCCTGGATCGACATTCCGGCTGAGCCTGGAGTGAACACATTCCTCTCGTTCTGGCTCTGGTGCAACATGATGGACTTCACGGGCGGCGGCGGCACCAGTCTCGAAGATTACTATCACGTCGAGATTTCCACGGATGAGGTCATCTGGAATGAACTCTTCTACGATTACGGTGACAATACCCGGCCCGGTGGCCACCTGGTTGGCTGGCAGCAGTACCTGGAAGGTATGCAGTACAACGGTACTCTGACTCTGTCTCCTATCTATGCCGGCGAAACCGTCAAGCTGCGCTGGCGAGTCATCACCGACTGGAACGATGACGGCGGTGTAACCCCGTTGGACGGTCTCTATATCGACGCTGTCGAAGTTTACACTGTATCCGGCCTGAACCACGATGTGGGCGCCGACCGGATGCACGTTCCCATGCCGACGTCGATGTACTTCGCCGATATCGGCTGCTCGGTCGAACTGCACAATTACGGTCTGAGTGATGAATCCTCAGTTCCGGCTTTCTACCGTGTTAACTATTCACCCATTCCGCTGATTCCCTGGGCGGTCATCCCGGCTGGCGGCATGGAACTGAAGGCGTGGGATTGGGTGCCTCCTGGCGTAGGATCGTACTTCATGGATTCCTACACCATGCTGGCAACCGACGAAGACATGTCGAACGACACCTCCAAAGCCGGGCTGGTCGATGTGACCCCGGCCAACGTTCTCGAGTTCGGTTATGACGCTCGTCAGTACAGCTATGAGCCTTCGATCTACTTCTTCAACTTCGAAACTGGCGAAGGCCAGATGATCCGCTACACACCCGCGGATGACGGCGTTACCGAAAACCTGAACGCTGTCTCGCATCAGGGTCTCTGGCGTGATCCGGGTACCATCCGTGTTCACGTCTACGATGAAGGTACGACGACCACTCCGGGCGCCGAGCTCGCCGTTTGGGATGAGACCATCTCAGTCCTCTATCCCGCCTGGAACTCGATCGATCTGTCGGGTATTCCCGAATTGCAAGGCTTCAACCACGAATTCTGGGTCTTCTTCGAACTGCTGAACGATCTGGGTGAACCCCACATTTACGGTCATGATTACACCGTCTTCGGTGAAAACCACATGTTTGCTGACTTCGGCGGTGGTATGGGCCAGAGCGATTACGACTTCTACGGCCGTGTGGTCTGTGAACCTGCGGGCGGCGGTAATCCAGATGTCACTATCGCTGTAACAAATATCGGTGCGACCTCGTTTGTTCAGTCACAAGGTGGTCTACTGGAATGGAACATCGCCGCTCAGAACAACGAAACCACAACTCAGATTTCCGATATATGGTGTATGCTCCGTCTTCCAAATGGCTCCTACTACGGCCCTGTTATGGGACCGGTGTTAGACTACCCCATTCCTGGTGGCTGGAGTGGCAATCGCGATCGCGATTTAAACATTCCGCCCGGCGCGGCGCCTGTGGGCACCTATCAGTTAGTGGGTTACATCGGCGAATATGACACTAATCCCTGGTCCGAAGACGAATTTAACTTCGAGGTAACTGCAGGTGACGGCATAGGCCATCCAGTTACAAATCCCTGGTTTGGCAGTGGCGGCGGAGAAGACTTCCTCGATCTGCTGCCGCAGGCTGGTGCCGAAGTACTGCCAGGGGATTATAGCATGACACAGAACTATCCGAATCCGTTTAACCCGACGACGATGATCAGCTTCGCCCTGCCGCAGGATGCGAAGGTGCTGTTGTCGGTCTACGACGTGAGCGGCCGCCAGGTTGCCACGCTGGTGGACGGTTACCGCGGTGCCGGTGTACACGACGTGACATTCGATGCATCGAACCTTGCTTCGGGCATCTACCTGTACCGTCTGCAGGCTGGCGACTTCAACGCCACCGGTAAGATGGTTCTGATGAAGTAACCTATCGGTTAATCCCGAACAAAAAAGCGATCCCGAGGTATCGGGATCGCTTTTTTTATGTCCGTATGGATTATATCAGTTTCCAGCCTCTTCCCAGTTTC
>JALGZU010000413.1 GCA_025774735.1 candidate division LCP-89 bacterium
GGCGAAGACTTCGGCGTTTTCGGAAACGGCGACCTTGGCGGCGCCTTCACCGACCCAGTACTGCCATAGGGGAGTGGATGAGAGGGCTTGGTAGAATTCAGCGCGCTGGTTGTTCAGGGTGATGCCGAGACCGAAGAAACCGCCTTCAGGCGAGACGGCGCAGTCGTTGCACATGCCGTAGGTATCACCGGTCTGCCAGAGGAGCTGGCCAGTGTACTGGTCGGTCTCGTCGAGGATCGAAACCTGGTGCATAGGAACAGATAGTTCTGAGACGCTCTCCCGGGTCAAGCCGGGCAGGGTCTGGAGGCGCGATAGGATCTTCCCATCGACCGTTCGTTCGGTGCGGAGCGTGGTGTCATCCGGACCGGCGGCGATGATGACCTGTGTCGTAGCCATTACGATGGCGGCGATGATTGCAAAAACCGTGGTTAACCTCATCATTTTCACTCCCTGTTAGATCTTGCTATCATTATAATATAGCAAAAATATCGGCATTGTCAATATGTTGTCAGAAAATAATTAATTTTTTTTGAAGTAATCCGTTAAGAATCGTGGTACAGAGGCTAAAGGGCGGACCTGTCGAGTCCGCCCTTTCGGTCGTCTATAGCGCAGATTTTGCTTACTATTTTACGAGTAACAATTTCCGGACTGCCTCGAACCCGGCAGCTTCGATGCGGGCGAGGTAGATGCCGGAGGGCAAACGGGAGGCGTTGAAGGTGGCTTCGTGGATGCCAGCTTCGCGGAAACCGTCGACCAGGGAGGTTACCAGGCGGCCGGAAATGTCGTAGATGGACAGGTTTACCTGGGTAGCCAAGGGTAATGTAAACCTGATGGTGGTGGCGGGATTGAAGGGATTGGGATAGTTCGGCTCCAGCCGGCATTCCTGCGGCATCGGCTGGCCGAAAACTGTCGCCTCCATCGGTATCCAGCTGGCGATCTCCACGCCGGAGTATTTAATGGTGCAATAGTCAGTTCCAGTTCCGCAGCCAGCGCTGGATCCTGTCACATATGCGTTGCCACCGCCGTCCAAGACCAGGGAATAGGCATAATCCCAATCATTCCCCGGCCCGGTGTAGCGCGCCACCCAGATCTGTTGGCCGAAGGCATTGTATTTCAAGGTAGCGTAATCATAATCGGTTCCGATTCCAATACTACTGCCTGTCACAAAAACGTTTCCTGAGACATCTGCGGCAATGGAAGTGCCCCCTTCCCAGCCATCCCCCGGGCCGGAGTAGCGGGCGACCCATTGCTCAATCCCCGCCGAATTATACTTGATGGTGGCATATTCATAGAGGTCTCTATCCCCCATACTTTCGCCTGTCACCAAAACGTTTCCATCTCCATCCAAAGCCAAAGCGCGAGCATAATCGTAGCCATTAATTGGCCCATTGTAGCGTGCCACCCATTGCTGTTCTCCGGCCGAATTGTATTTTATTGTGGCATAGTCAGTATTGAACGAGGTCCCCCAACTGTGGCCCGTCACATAGACGTTTCCAGCCAAATCCAGAACCACATCGTGTGCCCAATCGCCATAATTTAAAGGGCCGTCATATCGGGCGACCCATTGTTGCTCGCCCTGCGAATTGTATTTTATCGTGGCATAATCAGAATAGGTCCCATTTCCGTGACTCAGGCCCGTCACATAAACGTTACCGCCATTATCAACAGCCACGGCGTAGGCCTCGTCAAATTCATTTCCCGGGCCATTGTAACGGGCACACCATTGCTGCTGCCCGGCCGAATCATACTTTACGGTTGCATAATCCCAATCGTTCTCGCTCACGTGGCTCCGACCGGTAACATAGACATTTCCGACCTGATCCACAGCCAAGTCATAGGCTTCGTCGGCGCTACGGTCAGGTCCGTTATAAAGAGCAACCCATTGTTCCGCTCCTGCCGAATTGTATTTAATTGTTACATAGTTTCTTCCGCCAGCATATCCTTCAGTAAAACCGGCCACATAGGCGTTGCCATCCCCGTCCAAGGCAAGGGAGGTAGCCTCATCATATGAGGAAGTGGCGTAACGAGCTATCCACAGTCGCATTCCTGCTGAGTTATATTTTATCGTGGCAAAGTCAAAAGAGGATGACTCTCCCTCGCTATAGCCGGTGACAATGACGTCGCCTTCTCGGTCGAGGGCAATACACCGCGCATCATCAGTTTCATTTGACGGACCGTTATAACGCGCCTCCCAGAGAGCGATGCCCCCCAGATCCCCGAGTTTGGCGAAGGTAAAAAAGTGACTATCCCATATCGGATTTGGACAAAAGCCTGCAAAGGCATTGAAGGTGTAATTCCCTTCGGGCGCACCTGCCGGGATATTTTGTGTCCTCAAGCGCCTCAGGGTTTGGCCGGGTTGCAGGACAATGGTGACGGGCCCAAAAACCGGCCCGTATGGATTTCCATTCGGCAATGTGATTGTGCACCAAACCTGGAAACCCTGTTCAATACCGCTCGTATTAGTGGCCGCAATAGTGTAGTCAAAGCTGCCGCCTGAATCCGGCAGTACGATGGGGTAGGTGATGGGGATGAGGTCAATGGTGACGTTTTGGGCACAAGCTGCCGGTATCAACATTAGCAAGAGCAATGGAGATAGAAATGAAAAGCTTATTCCACGCATGATAGCCTCCAGCAGTTTCGCTTTCTTGTTTCAACTTCTTACTTGATTAGCACCAGCATCTGCACCCCTGACCAATCCCGTGCGGTCAGCTTTGCAACGTATATCCCAGACGGCATATCTGATCCATCAAACGCCACTTCATGCACTACCGCCTCCCGCCAGCCGTCCACCAGTGTCGCGACCAACCGGCCGGAAACGTCGAAGACTTTGAGGCTTACGTGTCTATCTGTTGGAAGCTGATAATAGATGGTGGTGGTGGGATTGAAGGGATTGGGGGAACAAGGAAAAAGGCAAAAGGAAGACGGCGAACGTGTCGAAGTCACCTGATCGTTCAGGAAATCTTCGCCGGTGTTCAACCAGTTGCCTATTACTCCTCCATCC
>JALGZU010000414.1 GCA_025774735.1 candidate division LCP-89 bacterium
GAGAAGGTGAAGTACATGTATTACCCCATGTTCGACTGGCCCAAGATCAGTAATCCGGCGGTTAAATTTCCCCTGAACGACGAGAACCTGGCCGACGTCGAAGCGCGCGAGAAGCTGGCTCTGGACCAGGTAAAGCAGGCCTTCCGGGATTATCCCGACGAGATCGCCGCCATGATCATCGAGCCGATCCAGGCCGACGGCGGGGACAACCACTTCCGGGGCGAATTCCTGAAGGCCTTGAAAGAAATCGCCGACGAGGAAGGCGCCATGCTGATCTTCGACTGCGTGCAGGCGGGCATGGGGCTGACGGGCAAGATGTGGGTCTTTGAGCACTTCGACTTCCAGCCGGACATGTTCTGCATCGGCAAGAAGAGCCAGGTCTGCGGCTTCATCGCCAACGATAAGATCGAATCGATCGAGGAGAACGTCTTCGAAGTCTCTTCGCGGCTGAATTCCACCTGGGGCGGCAACCTGATCGACATGGTGCGCTGCGCGAAGTACCTGGAGATCATGGACGAGGAGAAGCTGGTGGACAACGCCGCCCGGATGGGCAAGGTTCTGCAGAAGGGTCTCGAGACCGTGCAGGGCGAGTTCCCTGAGGTTATTTTGAGCGCTAGGGGTCGCGGCCTGATGTGCGCTTTCGATCTGCCCACGGGTGAAGAGCGCGACCGCTTACGTTCCAAGATGTACGACAACGGCGTCGCCATCCTGGGATCGGGCGAAAAGACCATCCGCTTCCGCCCGCCTCTGAACGTGACCGAAGAGGAACTCGGCATGGCGGTCAGCGCCGTGCGCAAATCGGTGAAAGAGTTGTACTGAGAATACCGAAACGACGAAGCCCCCGGAAGGGGGCTTTTTTTATGGGAAAATATTCGGCGGGGGAAAACCCCCCGCCCCACGTATTTATTCCATCTCTTCAGGAGGGATCGGTTCTTCTCCAAAGCCGGGTTCTACGGTCTCATCCGGGGTGGTGGCGATGCCCAGAATGGTCAACTCCTTGTGGAAGACTTCGCGCAGGCGCATGTCGGCGTTGCCCTTGAAGTGGCCTTCCTGGAGGAGGCGGAGGACGCCGTTTTCGCCGCGCAGTTTCTGCTCCTCGCCCTCGTCCTCGAACTGGACGGTTCCGGCGGATTCCGGTGGCAGCGCTTCCGGTTCGACCGCTCCGGACGGTTCCGGTTCGGCCAAGGGCGTCGGTTCAGGTTCCGCAGTGGGCGTCTGTACCTGCGAGAAGGACTGGCTGATCTGTAACGACAGGGTGAAATTGTAAATTGAGTTGTAGCTGGAAATGATCATGCTCTCCTCCGAAAGGAGGAGGATTTCTTTAGGGCGCCCGGTGGAGAATTTTAAAGCGGGTATGCCATCTTCCCTGCCGGAGGTGACAGAACTGGCGGACAAAAGCTGCTGTCCGCCATTATTGTCATCGGGTTTCCGCACGGATGGGAATTTGGGGCGATAGATTTGTCGCCATGATTTTCGAGCATACCGGGACATCGAGCCACTGAGGGGCTTACGCCTGTCCCGGCCACCTCGGGATATGTTGGATATAGTCGTCATAGTTCGGGATGATTGGAATTGGGTGACGTGGTACCGGGAATAACGGGGAGGGTTTATATACACAATATACAACAATTTTTCGGGGAATGCAAGGGGAAGATGAGGAATGTGGGGAGGGGGGATTATTTTGTCTGAACCGCGGATTACGCAGATTACGCGGATTTAAAGGATTTAAAGGATGAGATTGCTTCGTCATCCGCCGTACGGCGGATTCCTCGCAATGACGGATACAATTAAAAGGGTCGGTGCAAGACCGACCCCTACGCGGCTGGTGACTTCACTGGATTCCTGCGTTCGCAGGAATGACACTTCTTACTTTACTGCAATTACCCGCTGCGAGGTGGTGGTTTGCGGTGTTTCCAGGCGGATGATGTAAACACCGGAAGAGACCTGCGAGGCGTTCCAGATGTAGTTATGGGTACCCGGCATCTGTAGACCGGAGGCGAGGGTGGTAACTTTGGCTCCCAAGATATTATAGACCGCAACCGTAGCCTCTTGCGGTGCGGGCAGCGTGAAGCTGATCCAGGTGACTGGATTGGCGGGATTGGGGCCGATGCTGAAATCCAATTTGTGATAAGGAATGTCGGGTCTCTTTGGTCCGACCTCAGAGCCTGGTACGCCGTGGAAAAAGAGGATGCCGCCATTCATTTCGCCCACAAAGATATCTTTATAACCGTCCCCGTCTATATCGCAGAACCAGGCACAGGGATAATGGACCTCCAACGGCAAATAAGTGCGAGTTATAAGCTCCATATTGGGATTTTGGAGGTTGCCATTATTTTGGTAGAAACGGAGGTTGCCCCCTTCGGGCTCGTTCCAGGTGTTTTCAAAGAACAAATCCAGGTCACCGTCATTATCGATGTCGTAAAATCGAAGTTGTCTCTGCTTGCCTGAAGTCATCTCTATCTCCTGCCAGTTGGAAACAGAATCCTCATAGATTGGCCAGTCTGGGGACCCACTATTTTCATAAAAGTAAATATCGCCAACGCTGCTATTGTCCGTGAGGAATAGATCAAAGTCGCCGTCAGAATCTATATCAGCCAAAGCAGGAGAAATAAGCGCATCATATTCACCGAAGATAACACGGTCAGTAAAGTGGTTGAAGAGGGGTTGGTAGATAGTGCCTTCATTCAAGTATAAGTGAAGTTTTGGTGGTCCCGGAATAATCCCTTCGCCTGCGAACAGGTCGTAATCTCCATCAGCGTCAATATCGCAGAAATAAGGCATGATACTCTCCAAGCTGATTCCTTGGAAGTATTCCTCCTCGAGAGAATAAACAGGATTCGCTGAGTCACCTGTATTTCCAAAAAAGCGAATTTCGTCACCCGCGCCAGCAAAGAGATCTAAATCCCCATCAGCGTCGATATCCAGCAATTGTTGACGTGCATGATCGCCGATATCGACAGTCAGGTAATTGGATGTTACGTAATTAAATGAAGGTAGCTCCGGATTTCCAATATTTTCGTAATAAAAGATATCTCCCATGGTTTGGTTATTACCAGTTGGTTCCCGCCCGATGAACAGATCAAAGTCCCCATCATCATTGATGTCGCAAAATTCGGGGGATGAGTATTCTCCGACATCGATCCCCAGCCAGTTGACCACCGGCGTCCCGAAATTCCAGGTGGCAGAATCGCCCGTGTTTTCGTAGTACCAGATATTGCCGTCGTTGTTGCCGATGAAGAGATCGTAATCGTTGTCGCTATCGAAGTCGCAGAAGGTGGGATTGGCTGAATAACCCACATCTATGGATTCAAAAGTGCTGGTGATCAAGCTGAAATTATAATCCTCTGGCGTACCGGTGTTTTCGAAGTAATAAATGCCTCCCCAATAATCCCCCGTGAATAGATCATAATCTTGATCACCATTTATATCAACAAGCGCAATTCTATTGACCCATTCAGCTCCTGTGAGTGAATCGGCAATGAGTTCGAAAACGATCTGTCCTCCTGAAGATTGGTTTTCAAAATGCCTCAAAACGCCCGTATTGTCTGCCAGCAGGATATCCTCATCGCCATCGGCATTTATATCACAAAACTCAAGGGTGACTTTCGCATCGAGCGAATCGATTGGCAAGTATTGTATGTCAGACCATTCAAACGAAGCTTCATTTGCAGTACCAATATTAATGAACGAGAATAAGTCGCCACTGAAGTTCCCGATGAGAAGTTCATAGTCTCCATCCAGATCCATATCACCGAATGCCGGATCGCCGTAGCTCATGCCAAAAAACCAGGGTATAGGAACATTTCTCCCCTCTATGGTGAGAGGAATAGTGTCAATTTCCTGCTCAAAGGGAAAGTCCTGTGCCCAGACCAGGACGGGTAGGAGTAGTAAAATCACGAATAACCGCATGAAAACCTCGTCAATACGTTAAATACAATATACCAATCTTTCCGCCGTTTGTCAAGGAAATAGTTATACGGGGGCAAAATATTAAAAAATTCACATCGGCAGAAAAAAAGGCTTGCATTTAGCGTAAAAACTTGCTATTTTATACGTTGGAGATTTCCGTGGAGGTTCTCTTCACGCACGGAGCAGACAATTTTGGACATCATAAACACGCGGTTAAAGAGAGGGAGACCCGACA